>NZ_JBAXHI010000008.1:0-131741 GCF_037138995.1 Candidatus Chlorohelix sp.
TTCGGAAACTGCTGAAATCTTCGTGGCGAAAAGGGAAATAATACAAGGCTTTCCCCACCGTAGTCATGCCGAGCAATTCCATTAATCGTGCAGAACCTTCTCCTACCCCCTTTACATTGATAAGCGGGGCGTTAAAATCTAAGTTAGGCGTTGCTACAGGCTTTTTTTCAAGCGTTGTGCTGCTTTTATCGGGTGTTTGGCGCGGTTTTGGGGAAATATCCGTAGGGGCTTTTTCAGTTATTTGTGGGCTTTTTTGAGCAAGTGATTTTATCGGCGGTTTTTCGAGATTTGGCGTATTGCTCTGGCGCACTTGCACAATTGCTTCTAAAACTTCCCGGATTGCCTGTATGCGCCCTACTTGAGTATAACTCCCGTAATCAATTAGTCGTTCAGAAACACGCTCAATAAGCCTTGCTTCCAGAGAGGAAGGATTGGAGAAGCGGGATTTATTCACCCAATTTCCGATAAAACCTTCCAGACCTCCCATTACTATTCGGTTCTGGCAGTTATTAGCGGCTTCGGATTTTAAGATTTTTTCCAGTTTTTCGATGTCAACCGACATGGCGCTATTTTCTCGAATCATTGTGATTAGCTTATGATAACAGCCAATTCACTAATTCTCAACCTTTATTCTGGCTGAATCAGAGAAAATGCGTTTAGCTCAAATTTCTTGCAAAGAGATATAGCAAGTTAAAGTATTGGCAGGTTCAAAGTAAGGGTATTAGAGTTGGCATCTATTTCCAAACGCATAAACCTTTTGCCGAATTAGAGGCTAATTTTCCACCATGACAAAGCAAGGTGAAAACTTGCTGGTTGCTCTCCTAAACACTTTTTCTGGTCATCCCACCTTTTATAACTTACTCGCCTGAACTTTCACATAAATTTATCATTATACTTGTCCAAAGGTGATTTCATAGAACCTTTGCCGGGCAAGCTCTTGTCACTCGAACTGCTGCCACGCAAAGCTGCTCTGAAAAATTGCCACAGAATCACGCCTGCTACTGTACACCACGCCCCCGCCCAGATAAACGCCGGAATATGGGTGGCAGATTCCAGACCTTTGGCATCGTTAAAACCGCCCCAAGGGCTAAAACTGGCTGTAAAGACGTTCAGTAGGTCAAACAAGGCGTACAGAACGCTCAGAAGCGCCAGCGTATAGCAAATAAAGGCTGAAACCACATCAGGCGCTTTAAAAGCTATCAGCCATAATAAGCCCACCAGCATAATCATTATCAAAAATGCCCACAGGTCGCGGAAAATGATAATATCAACCGGGTTGCCGTTACGGATGGCACGCAACAAACCTGCTACCAACAGAACTACTATAATGCCGATAGCCATAAACAAAAGAGCATCGCGCCTACCCTTCGCACTTTTGGCTACCAGTAGCATAACCCCACCAAAAATAGCGCTACCTAGATACCCGGCAGAATAAACCAACAGCAAGAAACCGCCGTTGAAAGATACTACCCCACTACCGTTAAAATTTACATCAAAGCTCTGCACCGTACCGCCGGTAAGGATAACCGTAATGGCATGGCTCAACTCATGCACGGTGGTGGTCATCATGCGAAACGGGAACAGTAGCGGTGTCCACCATAGGGTAATTACCGCTATTGTAGCCAGACCCATCCCGATTACAAAATTTTTGTCCAGCGAATTAACCGTATTGCTTTTGAAAATATTCCTGATTCCGCCGCCAGCCATATAAACACCTCGCCTACTATGTTTTTGAGATAAACAACTTAACGCAAAATTTACGAAGAGTGGTTGCACTTAGTTTCGCACATTACTGCTATTTGATATACTTGCCCCTAAACTCTAATATTACCCGACTCAGGAGAGAATATAGTAGATGGAAGTTAAAAAACCGCGTGATACCGAAACCCGACGCAAATTACTAACGGCAGCAGAAGAATTATTTGATCAGTTAGGTTATGAGGATACGGGAATCCGCGATGTGATGGAGCGAGTTGGGGTTAAAGAGCCAACCGTCTATTATTATTTCAAGGATAAAAAGACTCTTTTTATCGAAGTGATGAAGCGCAAGCTGGATCGTTTTTTTAGGCGTATGCAAGAAGCCACCAAAGAAAAGCTCTTGCACGACCAACTGGTAGAATTGGCAATTGTATTGTTTGAGGAGAGCCACAACCGGGTATCAATACTGCGGGAAGTGATGCAATTTAACCCGCTCGACCAGTATCAAAATACTATTAAAGGGGTGGTACAAAGCCTTAACAACGGGGTAGCGGGTAACCTTGAAAGAGTAATGCGCGAGGGTATCCGGCGAGGTGAACTCCAAGCGTTAGACCCTGCGTTTCTTGCTCGTTCTTTTTTGTATTTGGTAGAAGGCTTTGCGGCAGAACCAATATCGCCCTTTGAAAAATTGGACAATCGTGACTTGGCAACTAAATTAGTGAGTCTGTTTCTAGGAGGGTGTGCTGCTCGCTAACCTTTGACATCAGAGCGTTTCTCCGCCCCTTTGCCCCCGTTTTACCTTCCTCATCCACAATAACACACCTGACAACTTACTGCCCGATATAAAGAGCGTCTAATAGCAGCCATAGCATGCTGGCTAGGAACTGAAAGCGGAAAGTTTTAAGCCGGGAAATGGTTTGCGTCCTGTAGCAGCCTCGATAAAGTCAATATCATTCACCAGTTCCGGTGGGCGGGGCTTATCTAGCAACAATTGAAGAATTTCGACTATAATTTCTTGTGCCGTAGGGTCTAGTTCAAGCGATAGACCCAATGATGCTTGCAAATCAAGGGTATGCACACCTATTTCAAAAGCTCTTGTCGCTGCATATTCAGCAACCGTAATGGTGCCAAAAACACACCGCAGCGGTAGCGCGGCGTTGACACTATCCAACTTTTCCATGCAAATATCAAGATTGTTTAGGAATAAGCCTACAGTATCGGCAGCTGTAATATCTTCCGCCAACTTAAGGGAGCGATGCGTAACTGATCCAGCCATTTCAGTGCCTTCAAAGTGAAAATAAGTAAGGCGATCCTTTGTAGGTGGCGTTTCAGGGGGCGGTCCTTCCAAGTATTCATTAAAAAGCGTCAAGGCACGCAAAACATGGGCGACCAAGAGTTGTATATCCCAACCGGGCAACCGACTTTGCAAGTGCCAGTCAGTTTCTTTTAAATCCTCGATTAGCTCAATAGTGCGAACAGTTTGTTCATATAATGCCTCTTTAATTTTAGCAAAGTGGATCATAACCCAAGATACGCCTTCTTGACACGGTCATCTTCCATTAAGCTAACGGAAGTTCCGGTCAGGATTATATGCCCGGTTTCCAGCACATACCCACGATTGGCGTATTCCAATGTGGTTTGTACATCCTGCTTCTACAATCAAAATTGTTGTACCTTCGCAGTTTACAGTCTGGATTATTTCAAGCAAGGTTTCAATTATTACCAGAGCAAGTCCCTGCGAAAGTTCCTCAATCATTAACAGCGATGGGCGAGCTATCAAACCGCGTTCAATAGCCTCCATTTGTTATTTACCACCGCTCAGCTTTCCGGCGAGGCTGTTTAACCGTTCCTTAATTCTTGGGAATAGTGACAAAACATGTAGAGTTAATGACTAACATCGATTATACCCCAAAATAGGTAAATTATCGTTTTAGAATTTGAAAATTGGTTTGCACAAAGGCATTAGCGTGTGTCTTGGGAAAAATACGACTTAAATATATATAATTATTTGCTTATTAGCAAGAGGCAAATCTTACCCTCTTACCCATCTATCCTTTAACAAAACCGTTCGGCAGGCAGACTCGCATAGTGACACCTTCTAGTAGGTTAGGTTCAATTTGGGAGGTTCTAAGTTTGGTTTGAACAAAGCGAAAGTCAGTCAAATTCCTTTTTAGCTTACTCCGGCTATAACCATTGCCAGCCTTTGCCGGAATGTTTCACCCGCAAGGTTCTTCCAAATCAACTCAAAGCCATTTCGATTTTCTTCCAACGCTGCCAGACGCTCATCACGGTAACGCGAAATAGCATCATTATCTGGATGTTTCAAAAGCAAGTGTTCTGCCAGCGCAATCCCCACACAATGATCTTGCAATTGTCCCAGATAATCTTGAACATGCGATACTTCCTCAGCTAGTTTGTGCGCCTCTTCTGGTAAAGCCTCCTCAAAAAAATTAAGAGTATAGCGAAATTTTTTGCATGCCACCCTCAACCGATGTAATACAGGCAATGGGGCGGGCATTGCAGTTTCGTAAGCCAGTGCCGCCTCATAACTTTTCCAAATAAAGCTACCTGCAAAGTGTCGTACTAAGGTTGGCGCAACCTCATGTTCGGCTATTCTCGGTTTTAGCTCGCCTTTCCCGCGCGTCTCGATAAGTTCTTCTAATTCAAGTAAAAGACTCTGCACCACCTTGCTTCCTAATGTTCCAAGCATAGTAAGACGGGCTTTTTGATTTATTTTAACGATGGCTTGGCGAAATTCTTCCAATTGTGAAGCTGTTTCGGGGGATTGCTTGTTAATGTATTCATCGAGGTGTTGTAAAAATACATCACTATCACGGGTTGCGCCCAAAACGTTAGCTAGTTTGCGTAACTGTTTTCGGAATCGCCGGGTTATTAGCGGGTCAAAGACGCTTTCTTCTAACAATTTCAGGGTTGCGCGTAGTCTGCGAGTTGCCACCCGCATATCGTGTACCCCTTCTGGGTCATTTCCTTCACGAGCAGCCGACTCATTTTCTAACAATTTCCGCAGGTTACGCCTTAGTATTTGGCGACCTGCGTCTGCCATAAGCATTTCGGAATGCAATTTAAAATCAGCAGTTGCAGTAATGTGAGAGTTATCTGTAATAATAACCTGAGAAAGTTGTTCTTTCCCATTTTCCTGAGCCATTTCTTCGCACCCTTTTTTCTTATGATTTGTCCAGAATCGGGATTAGCGGATAATGAGGTGCATCTTGTGATACAACGGGTTCAGCCGTTGGTATATTTTAGAATATACCTCGTAAAACAACTCGTCATAGATTTGGCAGGTGTGTTGATTTGGTTCAAAGGTGCGGGCGGTTTTGGTCATTTCTTCTCCCACCCGGTCGCGCCCCTCGCGCAAAGCGTAAGCCAGTCCTTCCAGAATGGCACAGTAGAGGTGGGCGCGAGTATGCACATCCGAAAATCCTATGATTGAGCCACACGCTTCCGGTCCCGGCACTTTCAAACCCGGTGACTAGTAGGGCTGTAGCAATAGAACATCAGCGCATTGATAATTGGCTCGGCATCTCCTGTAGTAAAAGAGTCTGACATCAGTAGCCATGCATTTATATCAGCTTCGCTTAATCCGGTCTATTTCTCCAAATGAAGCCAACTCCGCCAGAACTTCGTTCAGGGCTTCTTGCCAATCAAGACTCTTCGCCAGCGCCGCTTTTGCTTTGGTCATCCCTATCTTCTCTTCACCCTGAAAAATAGCCCCCAACCTAAGTAGGTAAGGGGCAATAACAGAGTTACTCTGCGGTGTAACCTCTACCACTGGCTGTAGAGGCAGGTTCTTTGCCTTCCAATTCATTCAAAAATTCATCGTGCGCCATCGGACGTGAAAACATAGGATAGTTCTTTTCAATTGCTAAGCGTTGTTCATCATCGGAAAGGGTAGCAGTACAATCTTTCAAAGTGATGACATTGAAGCCTTTCTCATATGCAGAGCGCATGGTCGATTCAACGCAGCAGTTAGTCAAGAAACCGCCAATTGCAACTGTTTCGATACCCTTGCTACGCAGAATAAAGTCGAGGTTAGTGGAGGCAAAGGCATCCAGACCGCGCTTGCCTTCTAGCACAATATCTCCTGATTCAGGCTTCAGGTCATCCACAATTTCAACGCCCCATGTGCCTTTGCGGAATGATTGAGAATCAACTACCCCTTTTAGGATACCGTAAGGGTTGGAAGTAAGCTCATGATAGTCTTCGGTAAAAGAAATAGGCGAATGAATGATTACCGCGCCTGCTTCCCGCGCTTTCTGAGCAGTTTCAACGCTATTGGCAAGCATATTGGTGGATTCCATAACCCCCTTCACGGCATCATGAAGGCTGCCACCGGGTGAAGTAAAGTCGTTCTGGTATTCTATCAACACTACTGCTGTTTTCTTCGGGTTCATATTCATCACTCCTTCGTGTAATTAATTTATTTCAAGAGGGGCAATGCCCGTTTATATTATAGAGAAGTCCTCAGCTTCCTTGCAATGCTACTCGGCAAGGAATATATTTTTTCTTATTCGCACATTACACTTCTTCGCCGGATGAGGTACAATATATAGCTGTTGATACAGCAGAATTTAAGCAATATCAGAGGGAAATCTCTATAGCGAGGCTGCGATAGATTATGAACAGCTTGGGTAGAGTGTCAGGGGTTGACTTTGAGAAAGCCTTCGCGCATGAGCTTTTGCTGAGTGAGCAACGCCGCTTGAAGATTCAGATGGCGGCGGTGGCAGGGCTTTTCATAGCTCTATTGGGGGCGTTTCTTTTGCAGGGTGGGTTGAACCTGAGCGAGTTTGTGGTTACTCGCTTTAATACAATTTTCCTGCTCATCCTCGGTTTTATCCTCTACGAGTTAGCCGCAATCAGTGTATTTACCTATTATATAAAACAAAATCGGCATTTCCCCAAACTGTTTATCTATCTCAACTACTTTATCGAAATCAATGTCCCTAATCTGGTGTTGGCGTTGCTTATCAGCTTTGATGTCAACGCGCAGGATGCTCTACAGGGACCGCATGTATTTGTATCGTTGATACTGGTGTTTCTCACCGTGCTGGGAATGGATTTTGCTCTTAGCGTATTTATCGGAACGGTTGCGGCAATCGGTTATCTGCTTGGAATCATCTACTATCTAGATCAAATTCCTCCTTTTACCGATACCACCACTTTTACCGCCCTTCCTATGCAACTACTACGTTGCTTTTTATTCTTTCTCTCCGGCATAATAGCAGGGCTATTATCGCGAGGTTTGCGCCAGCGTTTCATCAATTCGGTGCAGCACTTGCAAGAGCGCAACCAAATTGTGCAGATGTTTGGGCAGTATGTTTCGCCTGATGTGGTAAACCGCTTGCTGGAGCAAAAGACCGAAATTATCAGCGAAGCGCGTTTTGTGTGTGTGATGTTTCTTGACATTCGCAACTTTACAGCTTTTGCCGAGAACCGCAGCCCAAAGGAAGTAGTGGAATATTTAAATACACTTTTCGAGTTTATGATTGAAAGTGTTAACCGCTATAACGGCATAGTTAATAAATTTCTAGGAGATGGCTTTATGGCGGTATTCGGAGTGCCGATTTCAGATGGGGGCGATTGTCAGAACGCGGTGGAAGCTTCTCTGGAGATTTTGCAACAAATAGCGCAACTATGCCAAGAAGGTAAAATTCCCCCAACACGAGTTGGAATCGGTTTGCACGCCGGAGAAACTGTTACGGGTAATGTCGGCTCGACCAATCGCAAGGAATATACCATCATCGGAGATGCGGTAAACCTCGCCTCCCGAATCGAACAATTAAACAAGCAATTCGGTTCGCAAATGTTGATTTCCGATGTCGTCTGGGAAAAACTTAACCAAATGAAGCCCGAAGCGCAAGCGCTTGAGCCTGTTCTGGTTAAGGGGCGGCAGCATCCGGTGCAATTATACCGTTTAGACTAGGGGTGCTACAACTATGACAAATCTAAAACTTTTTGTAATAGCGGAAACGCTGGCGGTGTGCCGTCTCAATGAAAATGCCCCTGTTCCCGGTTGGGCTTTGCTGGGAGGCTTTTTCTCGGTAACACGCGCTCATAAAGAGCTTTCGGTGGTCTGCCTTCAACAAAATGCGCCCGACATGGTAAAATGTGAGCGCGGGTGGCGTGCTTTGAAAGTACAGGGTCCGCTGGAATTTTCAATGACAGGGGTACTGGCGGCTTTAGCAGTTCCATTGGCACAAGCGGAAGTCAGCATTTTTGCAATTTCTACTTACGACACCGATTATATTTTGGTGAAGCAGACAGTCCTTGAAAAAGCCATTGCTGCGTTGCGAGAAGAAGGGTTCGAGGTTGAAGAAAACAGCTAGTTTGTTCCCGGCGCTGCTGCTAACTTTGTTGCTGGTTGCTTGTGGCGCTGCGACTGCCACGCCTGCGCCTGATACAACGACTATAGCCAATCGGGTTGTCACGTCTGCGCCCTACACTACCAAAGCACCGTTAACCATTGCGCCTACGCCTGTGTCGCAGCCTTTCACCGAGCTTGAATGTATCAATGTGGCAAGCGTGGCTGGCTTCAATAAGCTGGAGTACAACACCTATAGCTGTATTGAAGGGCTATTGCTTGGCGTTAATACCACTCCTCAAAAATCCGGCGGTATTCCGTATTTGCCGGAGGTGGGGCTGGTATTGACCTATTATTCGGGCTTTGAAATCGGTATTGAAGCGGTGATACTTGCAAAAGATTTGGGCAAGTTTGATATTAACACCTTGAAAGCGTTATCGGGCAAAAAAACCAGAGTCAGAGGGGCAGTAAACAACTATATCCGTCCCGGTGTAACCCTGTATATACGAGGGGTTTTGCTGGAAGAACCCGATCAATTTCAGGATTTGAGTAATCAGCCATGAGAAAATTATGACCCCAGAAGACTCGCAAAATTTTAATGAGGCAGTTTCGATGGCGCAATCCGGCATGAAAGAGACTGCCTACGTAGTCCTTAACCAACTGCACAAGAAATATCCTGCCGATACACATCTGATGCTTTGGATAGCATTCACTTCCCCTGACATTCTTGCATCTAAAAGCTTTATCCGGCGTGCCGAGCGTTTGAATCCGGATAATCCAGATTTGCCCGCTGCCCGCCAATGGTTGCAAGCTGAAGAATCCAAGCGGGTTTCAGGGGCAGCGATTAATATGACGCAACCTGTTGCCGATTTGGCAGCCTCTTTTTCTCAGGCTACAGCCTCACTAAAGAAAAACCCGCCGATAAACCCGCTAATAATTACGCTAATTTCTGTGGTTATTCTGATTCTAATTATTTTAGTGGTAGCGTTGCTGGTTAGATTTTGAAAAAAGTCCTTTTGTGAGCTTTTATATATAGGAGAGCGGTGTTTTGACCATTACCCCGACCGATAAAGAAATTAGCCAACAACTTGAAGCTGAAATAGAACCTTGGCTTACGCATATGAAGTGGCGACCCGATTTCGCCAAGTGGCGCGAGGGTCGTATCTGGCAGGAGAAAAAGCAAGCGCGAAATCTGGATACCCTGCGCCTGTTTCTGCGCTTAGCAACTTTGAAAGATGATTTGCGCGGCAAGAAAATACTGGATTTAGGCTGCGGAATGGGCGGATTCAGTACCGCGCTGGCGTTGGAAGGGGCGCAGGTGCAGCCCTACGACTATAACCGCGCTTACTGCCGTATCACTCGCTTGCGTGGTATGCGCTACAACCTGAGCTTTAGCCCAGTAAACGGGGCAGGCGAGGCGCTACCCTTTCCCAACGCTCATTTTGACCATATCGTGTGCCTCGATGTGCTTGAGCATGTGCAGAACCCGGAGAAACTACTCTCCGAAATATCGCGCTGCCTGAAACCGGGCGGGGTGTGCTTTATCACCGCTATCAATCGCTTTGCTTTCAGCGACCCGCATTATCATGTGCGCTTTGTGAACTGGCTGCCGCGCTGTTTTGCCGAATCTGCTATGAAATTGCTGCGGCGCGATAAAGATAATTCTCGTTTTGGCGATCGTCAGACCTTGAATGAAATGCACTATTACCGCTACGACCAACTTTCCAGCCTGACAGCGCGACACGGCTTTACCGGGATACGCGAACTGGGCGAACTGGAACTTGCCACCCGTACTTATAGCGGGGTAAAGGGCTTGTTCAAAAAGAGCGGGTTATTGCGTCCGGTCTATCTGCTGTATCGCTATTTCTACAAAGGTACTTACCAATTGATGGTGGTCAAGCGGTGAAAATTGCGCTTTATAATGTCACTACCACTACCAAAACGGGCGGGGTGGAGAGTTTTGTATGGGAACTGGCGCGGCATCTGTCCTTGCAATATCCCGATTTGCAGGTTGACATAATCGGCGGGAAGAGTTCTCCCGGTTTCACTCCCCCTGTCTCCGGTGAGCGTGTGCGAATTATCACTCGACCTTTTATCAGCCGGGAAGCGATGCGGCGTGTTCCGATTCTTAGGACGCAGTACGGTTTGACCAAGCTGTTAGAGCGGCTTTCTTTCGCGGTTGCCACTTTGCCTCTGCTCTGGCGCGAGAACTACGATATTTTGCATATCCAGAAGCCCTATGATTTGCCTGTTGCTAAATTGATACGCTTGCTGCGCGGCAGCAAAGTTCTTTTTGGGTGTCACGGCAAGGATTTTTTCCCGCTCGACCGCTTTTTCAGCAAAAAGTTGGATGGGGCGGTTTCGTGCAGCCACTACAACGCCGAAACAATTCAGGAGCATTTTGGGCTGATGCCGGAAGTGATTTATAACGGCATTGACGTTAAGCTCTTTTCCCCGCGTGAACCTGACCCTGAGTTATGCGCCCGTTACGCTGAACCCGGCGAAAAAATTATCATGTGGGTGGGGCGATTGGTGCGCTGGAAAGGCTTGCAATATCTAATTGAGGCGTTACCTTTGCTGGCAAAGCAGGGCTTGGAAGTGAAATTGCTGGTGGCGGGTGATGGCGAATATCGCCCTGAACTCGAAAAGCTGGCGAAAAAATTGGGGGTCGGTAATCGGATAGAGTGGCTTGGATTAGCGCCGAATCAAGCATTGCCCGCATATTACGCTATCAGTGAGGTGGTGGTCGGTACGAGTTTTGCCAATGAAACCTTTGGAATTGCGTTGTGCGAGGCGGCGGCGTGCGAACGTCCGTTGGTTGCCAGCTGTTTTGGGGGCTTCATTGAAGTAGTGAAAGATGGCGAGACAGGGTTTCACTATACTCCCCAGAATCCGGCTGATTTGGCGGAAAAGTTGTACAAGGTGCTGTGCAACTCAGCGTTAGCAGCCCAAATGGGCAAGGCAGGGCGGCAATATGTGGCGGAAAATTTCACTTGGGAGCATGTGACCGAGCGCGTGTTTAATGTTTACTCGCGCATTGCCCGTTAGAACATGTAAATCTAATCGCCACCGCTTTCAATGGTGCGCCCTTTCTTGCGATAAACCATCCCCTGAAAGGTAGCGATTAACTCGCCGCTATCGGCTGTAACGCGGATGTCGTACACTCCCAACGAAGCATTGAGTGAAACTTCCTCCGCAATGGCGGTGAGCGTACCGGAAGTAACCGCTTTGAGATATGATATATTCGCGTTGATGGCGACTGCGACAACGCCATGCGAATTGGAAGCGGCGGCGAGAACTGCGTCTGCTAGCGAGAAGATTGCGCCCCCATGTGCTGTGCCATGACTGTTCAGGTGGTGTGGCTCTATTAGCATAGTAGCTTTAGCTCTGCCATTGGCAGCTTCAAGCAACTCTATATTTAAATATTGGGCGTAGCGGTCATTTTTCAGGTATGGATGAATAGCGGTCATTTTTCCTGCCTGTTTTGTTATAAATCGGGTTTTCGCTTCAGGAAGGGGTTAAGCCCTTTGTCTTAATCGGATTATATCATAAGGGAGAGAAGGATAAAGGGTTGGTTTAGTCGCTTCTTTTTTATCATGCAAAGCCGGCTTTTTCTTACCTTTTCCTCTTCTCTTTTAAATATGTGTAATTCCAAAGTTGGTTCTTTCTTGACAGCCAGCAGAAAGTAGCTATCATACCCTTAGTGATTCAATAATTTGTCCTTGATAAGGAAAAGCGATTATATTCCATGAAAGTTGGTTATTTAGGACCTGCCGCTACTTATACTAATGAAGCCGCTTTGAAACAATTCGGCGGTGAAGCTGAGTTGATTCCAATGCGGACTATCGCCGATGTTTTTTTAGCGGTTGAAAATTCACAGCTTGATTACGGAGTTGTGCCTGTAGAAAATGCGTTGGAGGGTGGTGTTACCTATACGCTGGACATGTTCGGGCGGGCTGATTTGGATGAAATAATGATTTGCGCCGAAATCATGCTACCGATACGTAGCCATTTGATGGTAGCGCAGAACGGTCCTAAAAGTTTCAATGAAATTAAAGTGGTGCTTAGCCACCCACAGGCGCTAGGGCAAGCGCGAGGTTGGTTACAGAATAACCTACCAGAGGTTGAAATTGTAGAGGAAACCAGTACCTCACGTTCTGCCGAACTAGTAGCGGGTAGAGCTGATGCCGCAGCAATAGCCCCGATTCTCTGCGCCGAAGCTTACAACCTGAATGTGCTTGCCTCAGACCTTCAGGATGCAGATTTCAATCAAACTCGCTTTTTCGTTATATACAAGCACCGTCCACGCTGGCCCATGCCCGTACTTAATAATAGCAGTGAGGGTGTGCCAATTACCGCTATTATGCTTTCAATAAAAGATAAGGTCGGAACTTTGCACGCAGTCACCGATATTTTTATGCGTTACAATATTAATTTGGTGCGAATCGAGAGCCGTCCAAGCAAGCAAAAAGCATGGGATTACGTATTCTTTATCGACTTGCAAGGACAACCCGGACAACCCCATGTAGCTAACGCTCTGCATGAATTGGCTTCCGAAACTACATGGGCGAAAGTTCTAGGTTGGTGGAACCGGAGTGTCAAAGCATGAGTGGGGATTGGGAGTTTCCAGAGTTCAGACCACCCACTCGTCCTCTGCGCGATTATGCCCAGATGATTACTGAGCTTGAAGCGCAAGGTAACATTCGCGGATTGCTGGAAATTTTAGAGGGCGATTATCCGGGAGTTACCCGCCGTACCGCCGCTCGCGCATTAATTTCTACCGCGGGTAAACCGGAAAGCTCGGCAATTTTGGCTCTACTGGATAAAGAGACCGATCGGGGGGTAAAAATTAGTTTGGTAGGCTGTCTAGGAAAATGCGGGGATGTTACGGCACTTCCTGCTCTTACAAAAGCTTTGAAAGATTCTGAACCGATGGTAAGGGTAGAAGCTGCGGCTGCTCTTTCCCGTTTTAACTCCGAAACCGCTTTCAAACTCTTGCTAGACAGTTTGAACCTGAAAAATAAGTCAGATGATTATCTGGTTAGGCAATATAGCGCCGAGGCACTTGGCAAAATGGGAGATCGTCGCGCCGTTCAAGCCCTTATTGCGGTTCTTAAAGATGAGAACAGCCTTGTTAAAGCTGCTGTTGCCACTGCGCTAGGCGAATTAGGCGACCCTGCTGCGATTACTGCGCTGGTACGCGCCCACCATAGTGACCCTCACCTGCCCGGCTCTGATTGCGTCGAATGCAGCGCAATTGATGAAGCCTTGCGAAAGCTCAACCAAAAACAAATTCCCTGATAGTGGACTTTATTAGCTCTATCCTCACTCTAAATGCTAAAAATCCCGAACAAAAATTAGTAAATGATTTGATTTCGAGAATAAATAGTAGCATATAGCTTATTTAGCAACTTTAATTATTGCCGACTTCGATTTTTCTAGCTACAATTGGCTATTGTAAGTTTATAAGTGAATTATGGAGGTAATAGATGCCCTTTCAGCCTGATATTGTAGTTGAAAATCAGAACTCTGTTGTGACTAACGGTTTGGGTACGTTAGACGGTTATCATGCCGTATCAAATGAATCCAAGAATACCAATACAAACGCTGCGGTAACTCAAAGCGGAAACTATCGTTGCCATTCAGTCCAACTGAGTATTGAAACTCAGATAGATATTCCAAATTTCACGGATATAACCGAAGCTGTACGCCGTGTAGTTGCCGAGTCCGGCATCCGAATGGGTACTGTTACGGTTTATTCAAAGCATACCACTGCTTCCATCGTCATAAATGAAAACGAGCCGCTGCTATTGATTGATATGTGCCAGCGACTTTCCAAGCTCTTTCCGCCTGAAGATTACTATCGTCACAATGATTTCAGCATTCGTACTCATAATATGAATCCGGGGGAATCTCCTAACGGTCATTCGCACTGTCAACATTTAGCGTTATCCACTAGCGAAACTATTCCAGTGGTGGAAGGGCAAATGGATATAGGACGTTGGCAGAGCATTTTCCTAGTAGAACTAGATCGCCCACTTAAGCGTACAGTTTCGGTGATGGTTTCTGGTATCTAAGCAGTAAATATTACTTTTTGCGTAAGCTGAAATTAAGCAGACCTAGTATAATCACAAAGAGGTAAATTAGTACCTAAAACGATTTGCCAAGGTCTGTTTTTTCTGGTATATTATTAGCCGTTGTTTCGGGCAGTTAGCTCAGTTGGTAGAGCGCCACGCTTACACCGTGGATGTCACAGGTTCGAGTCCTGTACTGCCCATTTTTTGTGCAAACTACGCCAAATAGCCCCTTTCACAACCCTATATTTTAATAAATTTTATCCAAAAACCAAGCACTGCTGAAAAACCAATATTTGATAATACCATCGAGGTTGCTTCCGTAGCAGAATACTGAGAAGCTATCTTTGAAGCGAATATTACCGAATAAAAAAAGAGCGGCTTATACCGCCCCTTTTATTCCGATAATTCACCCGCGCAATTGAGACTAATTGCAGGAGGCGCAAGAGCGAGAACTGGCTTTGCCGGCTCCATCAGCGGTGTCAAAAGAGCTACCGCAACCACAGCTTGAAACTGCATTCGGATTGTGTACGGTAAAACCTCCGCCCATCAGGCTATTGACGAAATCAATTTCAGCGCCCTCAATATATTTTTGGCTGAAAGCGTCAACATACAACTTAACCCCGTTGAGTTCGGTGATTTCATCTCCATCGCGGGTTTCGTTTTCCAGCACCATCTGATACTGGAAGCCACTGCAACCGCCGCCTGCTACAAACACGCGCAAACCAAGCGTCGAATCGTTTTCTTCTTCAATAATCTTTTTCAATTGATCTGTCGCCGAATCGGTTAAGGTTATCATCTCTAGAGACCTCCCAAATCTTAAAAACAAATTTGTGTTGTTCAGTTAGCTTAAATATATATAATAAACAGAACCCAATCGGGTTCTATATTTTAATCATGCCTTTTGGTACAACATTGTTGTTGGGTAAAATACCACGATTGTGTCAAGCTTAATTATACCTATAGGCTGTAGCTTAGTCAATACAATTCCTACCAATTCGATAGGATTAACTTGAGTGTGCTATAATTGAAACATAATTTAATTTTAGTGAAATATAGCCTGAGCTACAAAAAAAAGAGCAATGTCAAGAAGAACAGAACAAGTAGCGGAAATGATAAAAGAAATAGTCAGTACGCTGATTCAGCGCGATTTGCGCGATCCGCGGCTGAGCTTCGTTACCATTACCCGCGCAGAGGTAAGTCCCGACCTTAAACACGCTAAACTATTTTTTAGCGTTATGGGAAACGAAGAATCCAGAAAAGATACATTCAAAGCATTAAAAGGCGCGAGCGGTTATCTACGGCGCGAACTATTCCGCCATTTGCAAATGAAGTATGTCCCGGAACTTCATTTCGAGTTTGATGGTGGCATAGAACATGGCGATAAAATCCAACGTATTCTGCATGCCATAGAGCAAGAAGAAAAACAAAATCAACCCTCAGAAACGAAAGAATCCTAGAAACAGGAAGGAGTCGGCAGCGTGGAAGCAAAGATCGGCGTTATCGGCGGTAGTGGTCTGTACCAAATCGAAGGTTTAGAGGACATTGAAGAGTTCTATCCTGATACACCTTGGGGTAAACCAAGTGATGCAATTACGGTTGGCACGCTTGAAGGTCAAAGAGTGGCTTTCTTGCCTCGTCATGGCAAGGGACACCGCTTTAACCCCACCGACCTCCCGGTTCGCGCCAATATCTATGCCTTCAAAATGCTAGGCGTGGAATGGATAATTTCTATCAGCGCGGTAGGGTCATTGCGTGAGGAAATTGCTCCGCTTGACCTTGTTATTCCCGATCAAATTTTTGACCGCACCAGCCTGCGACCTCGCACCTATTTTGGCGACAATTTGGGTATCGTAGCGCACGTTACTTTTGCTGACCCCTTTTGCAATACGCTTAGAGACATCCTGTACGAAGCGGCTTCCCAAACCGGAGCGCGTAAGGTTTATAACAAAGGCACTTACGTTTGTATGGAAGGACCTCTTTTTTCCAGCCGTGCCGAGAGCAATTTCTATCGCAAAATGGATTGCGACATTATCGGTATGACTGCTTTGCCGGAAGCAAAACTCGCTCGTGAAGCCGAAATCCATTATGCGGTTGTAGCTTGTTCCACCGATTACGATTGCTGGCATGAAGGCGAAGAGAGCGTAACAATTGAGATGGTGATTAATAACCTGACGCAGAACGTGGGACGCGCTAAGCAAATCATCCGCTTGGCTATTCCAAAAATCGCAGAACTAATCCAAGCGGGTTGTGGCTGTGACAACGCCCTTGAAAATGCCATTATGACCGACCGCAGCAAAATTCCCGCTTCCTCGATTGCGAAGTTAGGTTTATTGGTCAATAAATATTTGTAGATGTTGGATAAACCGCCTACTGGGGTAGAACTTGTCCGCTCTCGCCTAAAACCTTCATTGCTGGCGGGAGCGGTTGCCCTGATACTGGTCGCATTGCTGGTATTTACGCCCGGCAGCATCAGTGAAAAATATTTGCTGATTTGCAGCGGCTCTTGCGCCCAACGTCCCGCCCATACCTATTATCTTGGCAACCAAAAATTGCCGGTAGAAGCCCGCATGGTCGGCATTTTCTGTGGTTTCCTGCTCACTTGGATATTTCTATGGTTTATCGGACGCACCCGCGCCGGAAAGCTCTCCAAGCGTGGCATAAATCTGCTGTTGGCGTTGTTGGTGTTGGCAATGTTGCTGGATGGGCTTAACGCCACTTTCTACGATTTTGGATGGTTTCACCCCTACCAGCCCCAAAATTGGTTTAGATTATTGACCGGCACTTTGAGCGGTATCGGGCTGGCAGGGCTTATTTATCCCCTTTACAATTACGCAATCTGGAGATTCCCGTGGAAAATAGCCCCATTCCAAAAATGGGCTGAACTCGGCGTGTTACTGCTGGTAGGCGCAACGCTGATGGTGTTGGTAATGTCGGGCTGGGATTGGCTGTTTTTGCCGCTGGCTACGCTAACAGTGCTAGGCGGTCTTTGGATGATGTGCGTTTTTAATTTGCTCATTTATGTGGTATTGGCACGGCGCGAAAATCTGTATCGCGATTCTTGGGACTTACTGCCTACTTTGGTGGCGGTTTTTCTGTTCAGCCTACTTGAATTTACCGTAACCGCTGCCGTTCGCCATCTTTTTCTGGGCGCTGCTCTATACATGTGAAATTAAAGCCCTAAAACTGATAAATTATCACAAAAAGTGCCGAATAGTTGCATAAAACCTTGACAAGGCGCAACCTGACAAGCGATAATAACAGCTAGGACTCAGTGCAAAACGTCAAATCCCTTCATTTTAAAAAGGTAATCAAAAAAATTACTATGAGCTATTATTCGCCTAGACATGGCGGAAGCTCTTCGCCTAAATCTGATTCTTCACAGCCTGATTTCGAGAATAATCTGGCTGAATTTGAGTCTGCCTTCCAAAAGTTTGTGGCAGAAACCGACCCCGGTTTCGATTTGGGTCTCTTACACTTCAATTTTAACCCCTTTGTTTCGGAAAATATCCAAGCCCAAATTGCTAAAGTTTGGTATCCTACCAGTAAGCAAGAACTCGAAAAAACCATAACTTTGGAAGGACCCGCTCAAATTAACGCTCCGGTATTGGGAGAGCATGTCAGGCTAACCGGGGATATTCGAATAAAAGGGAACGTAATAGGCATAAAAAGTGTATCGGTTGGCGCAAATTGCGTGGTGGAAGGTCATTTAATTTCGGGCGGTAGCCTGCAAATAGCAGATGGCTGTCGGGTTGAAGGCACAGTATCGGGCGAAGAAATCGTTATCACCGGACTGGTAAAAGTGCAGGGACCCGTTGTGTGCCAAGGGGATTTCAAACTAAACGGTACTTTTGAAGCCCAATCGTTGGTTGCGGTTAAAAGCATTTCGTTGCAGGGTAGTGAAAAAGATTATTTAAAACTGGATATGCACAGTCTATTTGTCCAAAACGGGGAAGTAGATACACGTATTCCGGTAAAATTGGGGCATAGCGGACGCTTGGCAGACCTATCCAGTCAGCTTTTCTATCTGTCACACGCTTCCGATGGGACATTCAGGCTGGCACGCGCTCCTAGTTCGTATCAGGATGGTATGCGTCCGGCGCAGGGGACTATTCTCACCATACTCAGTGACGTTGAATTGGAAAAAATGCTGGCTGAGCTGGCTACACTGGAGAGATAATTGGCTATGACCCCCTCTGAGCCTGAAATAACTCGTCGCGAGGCTTTTGCGTTATCTAACGCTGGAAGTGAAGAAATTCCGGTTTGTGCTAACGTGCCAAACGGTAACAACCCGACATTGCAAGGCAACGTCAATAAACTTGCCTCAGAAAATGCTACGCAAGTGCTACCTGATGCCACCTCCTTTCGTGGTTTGATTGATGGCTCTGATAATTTCCATGATGAGCCGCAACTTGACGCTGCCATATTGTATGCCGAATATGATAGCCATCGCCGAAGTTGGTGGGAGCCACGCCGCTGGTTTATTTACCTTTTCGCTGCCCTAACCCCTCTATTTTTAATTGCCGGTTTGTTAGGTTTACTAACTAAAAACAGCGTCTCTAATTTGTTCTTAATCGGTGCAGCACTTACTTTCGTGCTATTGCTGCTTGCTCTTGCTTACGCTTGGTTCACTTTGCCGCGAGTTGTATCGTTCGGGCGCTTCTATCGGCGTTTTGTAAGCATCCAACTGGATAGCGGCGGTTCGGTTTGGGTTGACCCTACGGTACCTGTGCCGGATTTCCCCGGATTGCGCGATAATTTCTTTGCGCTATATCGAGATAGTGATGAGCTAGGCACAAAAATAAAACCGGAGGATGAGGAAGAAACCGGACGCAAAAAACGTACCCTTAACGAGCTTAGCCATCTGATTGCCCCCTTGAAATCTACCGCAAGCATGGCAGCAACTACGCCCTACATCCAAGCTGATAAAACGCTGGTTTTGGATAACCTTTGGTTGCAATCGCTTGATGACAAAGATATTGCCGAAATTTCGCAGCAGACAATGCCTGTGCCTCCGCAAGTCGGAGAGATTGAACCTCTGGAATTATTGACACACGAGGTTGAAGATTATTCGAGCCTAGATGATGCACTCGCGCTTGGTCAGGAAGGTATTGCCACTATCCATAACCAGATAGCCGCCAAAGTTGAGGGTAATCTTGAGCTTGTAGCAACCGAAATCAATCGTTGGTACGACCATTCCGAACGCGAGAAATTATTTAACCAGAGTTTGTTTTCACGCTGCGAACTGGTAACTGTGGCAGCCCGCGAAGGCTTTGCCAAAGTAGAGTCTGCGATGGAAGTGGAGGTGCGCCCGGCGGTACAACGTCTGGATGCTGAATCGGCTTTTTACCGTTCACAGGTGCAGCGTTTCTATACCACGCAGACTGAATTGCTGGAAGCCAATAGAGATGGCATACTCGCAACCCTCGAACGGCAACATCAAGAGCTAGGCAATGGGTTAGAGGAAAGACTGGACGAGCAGCGCGTACTACAAGCTGAGCTAAAGCATCTGAACGACCAGCGCGTTCAATTGGATAACTCTACCAATACGCGCTTTGAAAATCTCAAACAATTGCTGACTGACTTAACCGAGCGTAGTTATAACTTACCTACTACACTGCACTTCCGCAGCGATTACGGTGTGCCACCGTTGGTACAGGAAAGCGAAGAAGTTCTGCGCTTACTGACTCAGTTAAGAGCCGATGCGCGATTGGCGACTAGCGATGTGAATGATGCGCTAAACCGTTACGCCCGTCTGCGCTTTGAGCCGCTCGATGAGTTGGGGCGGTTGCGTCAGCAGATTGGAAGCGGTACCAAATGGCAATCCAGTCAATGGCTTAGCAACCTGAGTAATTTTCGCAATAGCGGGCAGTTACTGGCTATAGCCGGAGAAGTTGGCGAAGCTATATCGGTCTATCTCGATTTCAATAAGGAATTGGAGCGGCTTAATCTGCAATGGTGTGGTCTGGAAGTAGCGATTCGGGAATTGGGCGCATCCGCTTATAACAACCAACTTGCCGATGCACAACGCCACCTAGAAGGGCTTGAAACCGCCCTGAGCAGTTTGCATAGTAGCCTAGTGATGGCTCCGCATAGCCCGGAAATGTCGCGTCCCGCCACTTTCCAGAACCTTTATAACCTTGCGGCTGGCTTGCAGCGTGAGTTGGACGAACTAGGCGGTTTAGCCGGGTCAATTGCACGAACTCAGGAACGGTTGAGCGAACTTGAAGCGGAATTATCCCAACTCGAAGCGCTCATCAGTCAGAATGATGAGGAAACACAGCGTGTTCAGGGTGAAGTTGCGGCAGCCATAGCAGAGTTACAGCGCAAGCATAATCTGATTCTTGCGCGGCTGGAAGAGCTAAAAGTCGAACGGTTGCAAAAGATAAGAGAACATATTACCGCTTTTATCCAAACCAGAGATGCCGAAATAGAGCATTTGGAAGTGGGTTTACGCAGTATGCAGGAGCTTTGCGACATCTCGGAAAGATTCCTGCAAAAACACCTGCGCTTGTCCCACCGATTGTTTGAAGAAGCAACCTCCTTACGCCAAAATCTTGAAACTAATATCTCCGGTATAGTTCGAGAGTTTGAACGCAGTGTAAGGGGTGACAGAGCAGTACGCCACACCAGCGATATGTATGTGCCTGCTTGGTACATACAGTTGAGCGAACGCCCCCTTTGGCATAAGAAAAGCGTAGGTTTCGCAAATTGTTATTTGGCAATTACAAAACAAGAGACCTCAAAAGATTCTATTTGGCGCTTCCTTTTTACCAACCGCCCCGCCGTTTTTTTTCAGCTAACCGAAGATAGCGAACTGGAGAAGCTTTTGCAAGTGAACCAAATGGAGTACCCTGCCGGGGAGATAAATATCTTGCCCCATACGCTCGATTGGTTGGTGGAAAACGATTGGATTAGCGGTTGGGTTACCAACCTATATCGCGCCAAGAAGTAGATTATGCTTTCCTGATAATAGATTAGCGCTTTAGGCTGAGTAAATTAATTCCAGCCTTTTTTCATTGATTTTTTGCGATTTGTTTATTTTATCCTTTGCAAATGCTTTGTAAATTTATGTCATTTTTTAACATAGTCTTGCTATCATTTACAGTGGTAAGTAATAACTGCTTTTTATATTTTAGAACTTTCGGCTGGAGCAGTAAAACGATTCTGAGATATAATCAAGGGGCTTAGACCTCTTGCATGAAGCGAAAGCCTTAGTATTTCTGGTAATTTCGAGGAGATCTTATTAATGGATGAGGAAAAGGGTATTGTACCCGAAACAAGAGCTTCAAAAGTAGAAGCGTCTAAGGGAGGCAAAAAAGCTGCCACCAACGCCGATATTAAACGCCCCGGCGAACTTGCAACATCCGGTGCGGATAGTGGTGTGCCAGCATCAAAGAAAATTTCTCGGTTGGGTAAGCCTGTTTCCAAACGCAAACAACGTAAAGTATTGCCTTGGCTAGTAGCAATGGTTGTGCTGGCAGGTGCGGGTGCAGCCTCCTATTTCATCTGGTTTAATAACTCCCAAAATTCTAATGCTATTCCCGCTCAAACTTCCACTGTAAGTGCGAGTTCAATCGTAGGGCTTTCTGTGACTTCCACCGGGCAGGTTCAAGCTAAAGCCGACCTTACGTTAACCTTTGGCGCTGGCGGAACCGTTACACAAGTGTTGCTAAAACAGGGCGATACTGTCAAAAAAGGCGATGTACTAGCCAAAATTGATGATAGGGATTTACAAACAGCGGTTACTACCGCACAGGCAAGCCTCAATTCAGCTAAAGCAAATTACGATAAACTTAAAGTTGGCGCTACCGATATTGATTTGCAGAAAGCGCAAGAGCAGTTAAAACAGGCTCAGATTTCGGCGCAAAAAACCCGTAGCGGCAACGCCCTTCCTACCGATATTAAGAGCGCACAAGCCCAAGTTGAATCGGCTAAAGCACGCTTGGCGTTGGATAAACAGGGCGGTAGCGATTATGACAAAGCAGCGGCGCAAGCATCGGTTAGCTCAGCACAAGCAAACCTGAGTTCGGCTCAAGCAAAGCTGGATACTTTGCTGGCTGGTCCCGATGCAGCTACAATTTCGGCGGCACAAGTAAAATACGATCAGGCTGTCTCTAGTTTGGACAAAACCAAAAGTAACCTTTACGCTTCGGTAGTAAATGCCCAAGTTTCCCGTGACCAATCATTAAATGCCTTGAAAACCGCACAAGATAGCTACAGTTCTATCTATAATAATAACCACAACCCAGATGGTACGATCAAATCTGGCGTAAAAGATGCTGATATTACTAAAGAAACCACTGCCCAACGTACCTTGCAGGATGCTCAGGGTGCGTACAACAAGGCGGACGTGGCATTGAATGATGCAAAAGTAAACTATGATGCCGGAATACGTAACGCCCAATCCAGCGCAGATGACGCGAAAGTGCAATTGGATAAGGTGAAGGCAGGTCCAACCGCTGCCGATATATCCACTGCCCGCGCTTCCGTTGATCAGGCTACTGCTTCGCTGAACAACGCTCAGTCCAGCCTTGCCAAGTTGACCCCTACCGATTCTACGATTGCTTCGGATCAGGCTTCGCTCGATTCCGCGCTTGCCAACCTCGCCAAGCTAACATCCGGCGGTACTGCCAGCGACATTGAAGTTGCCGATTCAAATGTCAAGCTTCAGGAATTGACTTTGCAAAACCTGAAAAACGGGACTACCTCTAGCGACCTTGCAGTGGCACAATCGCAGCTAGATTCGGCACAAGCAAACTTCGATAAAGCAAAAGCGCAGCTTACCAACGCCTTAATTGTTGCCCCGTTCGATGGCATCATCTCTTCGCTGCCGTTAGTGGTCGGTCAGGTAGTGGGCGCAAGCACTACTGCCGCGCAAATTGTTGATATTTCGGAATTGCACGCGGATGTGAACGTAGGTGAGTCAGACATTGCCAAAATCAAATTGGGTATGGGCGTTACTCTCAACTTCGACTCAATCGCGAACCGCAGCTTTACTGGCAAAGTCACCTTTATATCGCCTAAAGCTGTGGTTCAAAGCAATGTTGTTTCCTACCTCGTTACTGTAACGATGGATGGGCAAGGCAAAAACAGCCTTCAAGATGCTTATCCTGACCAGTATCAGAAGTATCTCGCCGCAATCCAACAGAATCTACGTCAAGGTCGCCCCGGTGCGGCAGCTACTACTGACGCGGCGCAATCTCCCGGTGTAATTACTCCTGAAGTGGCGCAATCTCCCAGCGCAACTACTGCTGGTGGGCAGGGACGGCAAGGTGGGCAGGGTACTGCCGGACGGCAAGGTGGACAAGGTGCTAACGCTGTTGGTACTGTTACTGGCGCTGTCGGAACTCCCGGTACTACTACTGGTGGTCAGAGTGCTGCGGCAGGCGCAGCGCAGTTCCAAGCGCAAACTGCCCAATTACGCACCCAGTTAGGTTTCTGTGGCTACATCCCCTCCTTTGGCGGAGGCAACCAGCAGCAAATACAGCCCAAAATCGGTATGACTTCCAGCGTTATTTTCTGTCTGGACGTTAAAGCCGGTGTGTTATCCGTACCAACCCGCGCTATCAAGACAGAAACTGTTGACGGCAAGGTAAATCGCTATGTACAAGTACAGGATACTAACGGTAGCACAGTCAAAAAGAGCGTAACTCTTGGTTTGCAGGGTGATAGTGCCACCGAAGTAACTGGTGGCGACCTGAAAGAAGGGGACAAGGTGGTTTTAACTGTGACAGTTACTACCAGAACTAACACCAACAACGCTGCTAATCCGTTCGGTGGAACTGGCGGCGGCGCTATACCCGGTGGTGGCGGAAGGGCTGGTGGTTAAGCATGATCAACATCCATAGCATAACCAAGACCTACTGGATGGGAGATGTGGAAGTCAACGCCCTTCGGGGCGTTACCTTCGACATACAGGACGGCGAGTTAATCGCCATTATGGGACCTAGCGGTAGCGGTAAATCTACGTTGATGAACATTCTAGGGGCGCTTGACCAGCCTACTAGCGGCAGCTACGAAATTGACGAAGAAGAGGTTGCCGATATGAATGAGAATCAACTAGCTGAGTTGCGAAACCGGAAAATCGGCTTCGTATTTCAGAGTTTTAACCTACTTCCAAAGCTCTCCGCCCTTGCCAATGTGGAATTGCCAATGCTTTATACCGGCGCATTTAACCGGATAGAAAGGCGCGAAAGGGCTGAGGCGGCGCTTGAGGCGGTTGGCTTGGGTACAAGAATGCACCATAAGCCTAAAGAACTATCTGGCGGTCAGCAACAGCGCGTGGCGATTGCGCGTGCTTTAGTAAATGACCCTTCTATTATTTTGGCAGATGAGCCAACCGGTAACCTCGATAGCAAGAGTAGCGTGGAAATTATGAGCATTTTTCAGCAGCTAAACTATGACGAGGGCATGACGATTGTGTTTGTGACCCACGAACCCGATGTAGCAGCCTTTACTCGTAGGATTGTACGTATCCGAGATGGCGTAATCGAGAGTGATATACCGGTAACAAATCAGAAGTTGGCTTACCAGCCTGCTGCGGCTTTATTGAAATAATTACCAACCCTTATTCGAGTGACGAGCAAGAAGTATGAATATAATTGAATCAATAAGGATGTCCCTATACAATTTGGTCAGTAACAAGATGCGTTCTATGCTAACCATGTTGGGCATTATCATCGGGGTGGGGTCGGTAATTGCTTTGCAGAGCATCGGTGAAGGAACTATCCAGAATGCGATGGCACAGGTGCAACGCGCTGGTACTAATCTAATTACCATTAGCCCTTCCAACCAATCTTTTCTCGGTGTTGCTACCGGCGCTGCTAACCAAACTCTATCCTATGAGGATTACCTTACTCTTGCTTCTGACCCTAGCCTGACCGCAGCTGCCGGAGTTGATCCAGAGCTTACTAACGGTGGGCAAATTGTCTTCGGTTCACTAAATGCTAATGGACGCATTATTGGCACTACCCAAAGCTATCCTACGGTACACGACCAGACCCTTTCCAGCGGTGATTGGTTTACCGACTCTGATGTTAGCAGCAATAGCACGGTAGTAGTATTAGGTTCTAGCATTGCTGATACTCTTTTCCAAGGCGATGATCCGATTGGCAAGCAGGTTCGTATCAATCGTACCAGTTTTACGGTTGTGGGAGTTATGACTGTGCGTGGAGGTACCGGCTTTGGTTCGGTAGATACTCAGGTTTACATGCCCATTACTACCGCGCAAACCAAGCTATTTGGCGCACGTAACCAAGGGGCAACCACCACTGCCAAGCGCGTGGACAGCATTGTGTTGAAAGCCAACAGCGCAAATGATGTGGAAAAACTCATCGGGGAAGCCACACTAGTTATGCGAGACCTGCACAAAATACAGGGTACTCAGGACGATTTCACTATCACTAATCAGCAGGATCAATTACAGGCAGCGCGTGACCAGCAAAACACCCTTAACACCTTCCTGATAGTAATCGCTTCGATTTCGCTATTTGTCGGTGGTATCGGCATCATGAATATTATGCTGGTAACTGTAACCGAACGTACCCGCGAAATCGGTATCCGCAAAGCCATTGGCGCAAAACCGTTTGATATTTTGCTCCAGTTTATTATTGAAAGCATAACACTGTGCTTTGTAGGTGGGCTTATCGGGGTTGTGCTGGGAGTAATAGCTTCAGAAGTTGTGAATGTCACCTTTATCCATACGGCGGTAAACGTCTCGGTGATGTTTATGGCGGTTGGTTTTGCAATTGCAGTGGGGTTATTCTTTGGTATTTACCCGGCACGCCGCGCCGCAAAACTCCACCCCATAGATGCTCTGCGCTACGATTAGTTATTCCTTCAGGCAAGGGGTTTATGCCCCTTGTCTTTAACAGCCCCGCTCTTTTCTATTGGTTGACCAGTTCGGCATAATTTCGATAAATCTGGAAGTAATTGCTACGTTCCATTCCTTTACAGAAGGATACATTATCAATTTTTGGAACGGTTTGCAGCCTATCTATGCCTGTGCTAAACTGCCATGCGGGTATGGTAAAAACAATGCATGGAGGTTGATTCACCCCTTGTTTCGCTTTTCACTTATGCGTTATCTTATTTTAACGGGAATATGCGTTATAATTTTGCTGGCGCTCGCCGCATGCGCTAGTGGCGATTCTGTGCCGCTCAGCGGTATAGCCCTTGATAACCCTGCGTTGGCGGTGGATGGTCTTGGCGCACCTAAAGCGGTGAATTTGAGCTACCGGATTAATGAAACCTCGAAAGTTAGCCTCACATTAGAAGGTTCTGGCAACACCCGTTACATTATACGTCAGGATGAAACACGCCCGCCCGGTAGCTATACCACTACCCTTAACGGGTTGTTTGATTTGGAAGAGAATGGTCTGCCCCAACGTCGCCTTTTGCCCAATGGAACTTACCGCTATGTGTTGTTGGCTACTTCTGGAAATAAAAGCAGTTCCGAGCAAGGGCAATTGAGTTTGAGCGGCAATTCCACCGAAGGGGCGCCAGAAATCAGCAATCTTTCTGCCTACCCCTCAGTTATCAGTCCCAATTTTGATGCGCTTGATGATGTTACAACCTTGAATTGGCGTACATCACGCCCTGCTACTGTGACGGTTTCGATTTCAGGGCAGGGTGGTTTTAACAAAACGCTGAAAACAATCAAAAACCAACCCGCGCAAGAAGACCAACTGGTTTTTGATGGGCGCGACCTTAAAGGCGACCCTCTGCCCGATGGTATCTATACTTACACAATTACAGCGGCTGATGCTTACGGGCAGGTGACACGGCGCAGCAGCACCCTCGAAGTAAAGGGCGGCGGCAAGCCGAATGTAACAGTCACCTCGGTTGAGATTGGACCTGAAGAAATAATCAGCGGGAACGAAGTAACTTTGCATATTAAGGTTAAGAATACCGGCAAAGTTCCGGTACGTTCGCAATATCCCTATAGCGGTTTCAGTTATAGCTCTCGTGAAGTCTATAGCAGTATTGAGAACGGCAAATATGATGAGAAAGCCGGATTCTGGCGTATCGGGGTGGATTTTGAGGCGAACAATAGTGCGGGAGCGGTGCGCTACCCTTGGCGTTGGGGCTTTGGCAAAGAATTTCTCTTGCCCGGTGAGGAAGCCGAAATCACAGGTAAAATCCGAATAGACCGGAATGAGCAGCGTATTGTGCTGTATGTGGGCTTGATTCAGGAGAAAATAGCTCTACGTGCTGACCGCTTGAAAGTAATACAGGTCAAAATCAGCTATTAACACCCTTGATGCGCCCAGACTGATAAAGTTACCGGGATGAAATCCCGAAATATTTGTGGTAATAGAATCTGACTGAGTTTTTATCCTACGCCCTCCCCCTATTTTAAGAGCTAACCATCCTGATTTCACGGTGTTTTTGCGCTTCCATAACAATCTTCAGCCCTCACTTTTTTTGTAAATAGCACACTTAAGAAATAATTAAAGTAATTACTCAGCCTATTGCAATCAAATTTTCTGCGATAATTTATCGAAGCCTTTCAATTATGTAATCTGTATTTGTTATATGTTTCACCAAATAGTTAGGAAAATTATATACAATTTTTCTATAAAAGAAGTTAATCTTTCTAGTGTTGGCTATAGAACAGAAAAACAGCATAAAAGGATATTTGAGAAGTTGGGTGTTGCTAATATGTCTATGGTTAGGTGTAGCCAGAGAAGGAAATAAATCTAATGGATTATGTAAAACGGAACGAAACCCTTGATTTCAAACCTAGCTTAGGTTTGCATAAAATCGAAGATAAAATGAATGAAATTACTCTAAATAAGCCTTTTGCAGATTTAGCAAATCTGAAGAAACCTCGTTGGATGCGATTGGGCAGATATGTTCTGGAATTGTGTCTTATAAATGCTGCTTTTGTAAATGCCTATGCCCTGCGCTTTTATTTTCAACTTGGCAGTGACGTTTATCCTGCATACCAGACTCCTTTAAGTGATTATCTAGGCATTCAACTTGGATTTACTCTCAGTATGTTTGTTATATTGCACTTGAGAGGCTTTTACCGAGTGCAGCGCATTGCCGGATTTCTCGATGAGGTTGGCAATATTATAAGTTCTACTTTTATCTCGATGGGTATTCTGATGGTCGCTCTCTATATTATGCGTCCGTTTGACCCTTCGCGGTTGATGTTTGTATATCTACTGGTCTTGTCCATAATCTTGTTATCTCTGGAACGTCTGGGTGTTCGTGCTATCTATCGGGCGTTATGGTCTCGCGGCATTTGGGTTAGTAATACCCTAGTGGTAGGCACTACCGATG
Source organism: Candidatus Chlorohelix sp. (assembly GCF_037138995.1). Classification (NCBI taxonomy): domain Bacteria; kingdom Bacillati; phylum Chloroflexota; class Chloroflexia; order Candidatus Chloroheliales; family Candidatus Chloroheliaceae; genus Candidatus Chlorohelix; species Candidatus Chlorohelix sp. The sequence goes on from NZ_JBAXHI010000008.1 coordinate 28,387, forward strand.
TGGCGATGCGCCTGATACATGGGATTGTACAACGCCCCTCCACCGGTTATCGTGTTGTCGGATATGTAGATGATGAAGAACGCTTCTCCAAGTGGACATTGCGTGCTAATTATGGCAAACGCGGTGATAAACGTAGTGAAGTAAATCTACTCGGTTCTATCAACAAACTGACCGAATTAATCCGCAAAAATGATATTAAACAGGTTTTTGTAGCGCTGCCCGGCAGTGAACATGAACTGATTGACGAAGTAATACAGCAGTGCCGTATGATGGAAGTCGCCTTTACTCTAGTTCCAGATATATATGCGCTCAAGGTTAACACTCTGAGCATACAAGAACTTAATGGCGTTCCCTTGATTAGCTATGATGTAAATAAATTAACCGGTTGGAATTATTTTTTCAAGCGTAGTATGGACATAATATTGTCTTTAATAGCAATCTTGGTTTCTGCAATCCCGATGATGATGGTGGCGCTTGCCGTCAAATTTGATAGTCCCGGTCCGGTGCTTTTCCGCCAGACTCGTGTAGGTAAGAACGGCAAACTGTTTACCTGTTTCAAGTTTCGTTCAATGTATGTAAATGCGGACGAGATGTTGGCAAAATTGAAGGGTTTTAACCAGACCGGCGGCGCAACCTTCAAAATGAAAGATGACCCACGCCGCACTCGCGTTGGCAAGTTTATTCGGCGCACCAGCTTGGATGAGTTGCCTCAGTTTTTCAACATTTTGCTTGGTCAGATGAGCTTTGCAGGACCTCGCCCACCTATACCTTGCGAAGTTGAGCGGTACGATGATTGGCATTATCGCCGCCTAGAGGTTACACCCGGTTTGACTGGTTTATGGCAGGTTAGCGGACGCAGTAATATCAGCTACGAAGAGATGGTTAAGCTTGATATTTATTACGCAGAACATTGGTCGCCTTGGTTGGATTTGAAGATTATTCTCAAGACAATCCCGGCAGTATTGAATGGCGATGGTGCTTTCTAAGCTCGAAGCTATGTTACCGATTTGGTAGCCGGATTACTAAAAGCAATCTACACCGAAGGGACTGCTAGAGAGGTTATTAATTTAGGTAATCTAGACGAGCGTAGCATTACCAACTTTGCCGAAGTAGTTCTCAACATTGTGAACCCGAATGTTGAAGAGGATTAAAAATTTCGGGGTAGCGGTTGCCTACCCCAAAACTTCTCCTGAATTTTGGAATTATGAACTCATTGCGTTTAACTGAGATTCGAGCCAATTATTGGCATCTTCTGGAGAGAGTGGGAATGATAAAAAATTTCCTTGGAAGTAATCGAATTTCAGATTGCCGAACTTTTTAACTTGCTCTTCGGTTTCTATCCCTTTTACCACAACTTTCATGCCAAGATTGCGTGCAGTATTTACAACCGACTCTGCCAGCGGAATGGTCTTACGGTTTTCGAGCAATTGGTATAGAAACCCCCGGTCAAACTTAATTTCATCCAATTGAAACCGACTAAGCCAGCTTAGAGAAGATTTGCCAACCCCAAACCCATCTAATACCGCTTTAACACCTAATACCCTTAAATTGAGCAATTGTCGGGCTGCTAATTCTGGATTAACCATTAAGGAATCCTCACTAATTTCAAGGTGAAGACTGAAAGCTTCAAGTCCGGTTTGTATTAGAGCTTTTTCAACTTCCATTACTAGGTTCGGATCCAAGATTTGTCCGGTGGAAAGGTTTACATTAACCGAGAGCATTGGATACAAACCAAACTTTGCTTTCCACTCTCTGGTTTGGTTGCAGGCACGCCTTAAAATAGTATAACTGATTACTTCTAGTAACTTGGCTTCTTCAGCTACTTGCAGAAATTGTGCAGCGGTCAGTATCCCTCTAGTAGGATGCTTCCAACGTGCCAGCGCTTCAAATCCCATGAATTCATTGCTACCAAAAGCTACAACCGGTTGGTAATATACCAAAAATTCGTTATTGAAAATTGCCCTTCTTAGCTCTAGTTCCATTTCAAAACGTTGGGTGAAATTTGTACGGATTTCATGCTGGTATATCTCAAAGTTACCGCGCCCATGCGATCTGGCATAGAACATAGCAATTTCGGCATTTCTAAGTAGCTCTTCGGGGGTTTCCAGTTCTTTCTTTTGGCTTACGGCTACTCCTATTGTAGCACTAACACTGATGGCTTTACCTTTAATTGTAAATGGTAGAGAGAGAGCCTCTTGAATTTTTTCTATAAGCGGCAATGTGCGAGACCCATCGGCAATAAAAGCTACAAAGTTGTCGAAATATAAATGTTCGATAAATTCATCAATTCCAAAGCAGGAAAGTAGGCGACGGAAAATATCTGAAATTAATTGGTTGCCATTTATATATCCCAATTCTATATTAGCTAATCTGAAAAGATCGATATTAATGTAAATAATTGCAAGCGGTTCTTTAACTTGCGAATTATCCATTGAGTTGCCTACTTTGCTTAAAAAACCAGAACGTCTTGCCGCTTCTTCCATTGTTACCGGGTCAAGAATTTTTTTCATATACCTATGCTTTCGATTTACCGTTACGTAATACTATATTGTTATTATTATAAATTTACTACATTACAATATATATATCTATAGCCTTAAAGATTATTAATGTCTCCTTGAGTTGTACAAATATGGAAATTTTTTGATTCTTATGTTAAGATGAATATTTGAAAGGGTGTTCTATTAAGAGTTAAATCGGGGACATGCTAAATTCGCTTTTGTTCATAATTTTGGCACCAATTATCGTTACGCTGCTTGTTGTAGCCTTGCTAATTTTTAGCCGCAGACGTAAGGCTTTGGCTCGCCCTGAACTGAGTATTGAAGATAACCCGCTTCTTGAAAATGACGATACTACCTCTATACCTCGTCATACCCAGCAACTGAATCCTACTTTAGTGAATCGCTCTGCCACGCAATTGACCGGTATATTTGGCACTATCCGGGGGCGGGCTACCCGTCCACGCCGGATTCGTCCAGAAGTCCGCCCACGAGACCCAGACCGCAATGTTCCTAAGCTGACCCCTCGCGCTTTACGCCGCGCCGGGTTGCGTTCAAGAGTATTTAAGATAACTGATGAGCAAGTCTTGGCTGCATCCGGTTATGACATTACTGACGATGTGCCGAAAATACCTGCTACTGACCCCCAGTACAGCTTCGAATCAACCGGGTTTGATTTGCCGCAAAGCCTTAACGAATTTGGGGCGGTTGTGTCCCCCTCTGTGATTACGGGTAGGTTGTACACTGGCGGTAGCCAATTCGGAAAGGCTACTTTTCAAACTACCGCCGGACGGGAGTTCGTAGAACGAGGTACTGATGTTGGCTTTGACTATGAAGCAGTATCCTCGTTTGATTACGAAAAATTAGCGGACAAATCGGTTCACAAAGAGCTTGACTTTGAACTAGAATATGCTGACCGCCCATACACCAGCTTTTTTTCAGGGATTTCGGGTTCTGGCATACTTCCTTTCAGTGGGCGATTATTTGAGCGAACCGAGCAAGGTAGGGATTTTGTAATTAACGGTGGCTCAAATGGTAACGGACATTACCAAAACGGTAAGAATGGTAATGGGTTGCACGTAGTTGGTGAGTCGGATTTAGAAATAGATGCACAGGACTTCTTTTACCGCATGGGAAAGGGAATAATCCTCGATGAACCTATCCCGCCGGAGGAAGTAGTAGTTGAGCCAACCTACGAGCCGCTGGTACGTGAGCCGCTATTCAACTATGGCTACACCGGAACAATAGGCTTTTTCACCCGCCCTAGCGCCGAACGCCGCCGCCTACGCCGCTTGATAAGACGTGACCCCTTCGCGCCTTTCCGCGCCTTATTCCGCCAACGCAATCGCAAATCAATAGTAACTGTGGCATTGGGCAGCCTTTTTGTAATTTTCACTATTATTTTTGGGCTTGTGTTCCTGAGCAAGCAAATTGATCGTGCGCCGATTGATGCTTTTTCGGTGGTATTAGGTCCGTTGGGGCAAGGTGAAACTTACCGCTCATTCCAGCAAGGACGGGAAATTTCGGTTAGTTTGCAAAAAATGCTGGTGACTTCGGCAGGCGCAGACGTGCGTTTTGCCGATAATACCGTAGAAAATGAGCAACAGGCACTTCGGGAATTGCAGCGTACTAAAGCTGATACCGCGCTGTATGGTTATCTCGATGATGCAAATCAGGTTCACATGCAAGTTTTGCTCACTCCCAATGGACCCTTTGATACGGGCGGGGGAGGGCGTATCTCGGTAGAGATGTACTTGAATGAACCCTCGCGTTTGTCGCTGGTATTCCCGCTTGATTCTAAGGCAGTAGAGCAATTGGTGCTAGCTCTTTCAAATTACTACAGTGGTAATTATGACCTTGCTGGAGCGCAGTTTCAGGCTACTTCACAACTATTAGGACAGCAGGATATACCTGAATTGCATGTGTTGGCGGGTATTTCATTTCAGTTATTAAGGAGCTTCGATGGTGCGGTAAGGGAATATGATACTGCATTAACACTGATACGGGAAAAACTAAATCCTCTTAATCTCGATCCGGATCAGGTTACTAGCAACCGTGCTTTTGCTTTGCTGAACCTGCCTGACCATTTGCCTGAAGTCACTAATACTTTACTCCAGCTTTCTAACAATCACCCTGATAATCCCCATATGCTGTCTAATTATCTCTATCTACAGTTAGACAGAGCTAATGGACTGAGTAATGAGCAGCTTTTGCTGGATATGAGCGCGAAGTTGAGCGTTGCCTTAGTAAAATACCCCGATTTCTGGGCAGGGTATTATTATCTCGGCTTAGCATATTACGGTTTAAAGGATTACAATCAGGCTGAGGTAGCTTTCACCAATGTTGAGAAATTAAAGCCGGATTACCCGCCCGCCTATAACATGTTGGGAATGGTCTCCCTTGATCGCTATTATAAATTCTACTTAGGGCGTACTACTCCTGAAAGCATCGTGCTACTGGATACTGCCCGTGTTCAACTTCAGAGCGGGTTTGATCGTGCCAACGCTCGCCGCGAACGCACCAGCGCCTATGCTAATGCGGTGCGCCAGACTCAAGACCGAAATAAACTTGTACCGGCATTGGAAGAATTTGCCAGAATTGCCAGCGGTGAAGCCGACCAAGCTAAATTCGGTTTGGCGCGTGATATTCTGGAACGTGGTCGAATAGAAGGTAACAAAGTTGGCAATGTTTTTGACCAAGCTTTACGCTGGATTAAGAGTGAAAAAACTGCGTTGGAAGATGCACGCGAACGCTTCCAGCAAATAACTAACGACCGCAAAGAGTTTGGCGATGGTTATTTTTATCTTGGCGAAGCTTATTATTTGTTAGGTGATGTCAATAATGCCAATGCTAATTATGAGCTTGCCAAGAGCAAACCAAATCCACGTGTATTGTATTATTCCACTGTTGCCGAGCATTTGGTGAAACAAGACAAGAAACAAGAAGCGGTATCACAGATTCAGGATTATACCAAGAAATATCCCAACTCATCGGAAGGCTATGTGGCTTTGGCGGATTTGCATCTCAAGATTAGCCAACCTCAAGATGCCCTTAATGCTGCGGCTGAAGCGGTGCGCCGCAACAATCGTGACCCTTACACTTATCTGGTACAAGCACGCGCCCAAATCGCATTAGGTCGCAATAAAGATGCCGATGCCAGCTTCCAACGCGCTTCGCAGCTAGAACCAAATAACCCGGATATTCCTTATGAACAGGGGTTGGCTTTCTATAAGCTCGGTCAACCAGCCGAAGCCTTAAAAGCCTTGCAACAAGTAACCAAACTTAAGCCGGATGCTTACCCCTATGCTCACTATCTTATAGGACGTATTCTGCAAGATAGTTATAGCAATCCGTCCGAGGCGGTAACTGAATATCTTAATACGGTTAAACAGGATGATGGGCAATTTGAAGCGTGGTTACAATTAGCGCAATATTATAGTCAAGTAAATAATCTGGAAGACGCTATAAAAGCCTATGAAAAAGTGTTAAAGTATGACCCTAAGAACTATGTTGCTGCTTATAGCACAGGTTTGTTGTGGGAAGTTAAGAAGCAGAATGATACCGCCGAACGTTATTACCGACAAGCAATTGAGCTACAACCCGGTTTGGTAAACGCCTATACCCAATTATCCCGTCTTTTGGCGAATAAAAATGTTGGCAATTCTCAGCAAGAAGCTATTACAACGGCTCAGATTGCCTCTCGCTTGGATGCTACTAACCCTCAAACCTATGGTGCGCTTGGCTATGTTTACCTCCAAGCAGGGGATTATCGCAACGCTATTCAAGCGTTTGATAAAACAGTATCGCTGAATGTGAACTATCTCGAAGGTTATTATCTTCGTGCCACTGCTTATATAGCTCTGAAACAGTATGACCGTGCCCAGGCAGATATAAATCAGGTAATCCGTTTGAAACCGGAAGCCTCTAACTATTATTTAATTCTGGGGCAAATTGCGGAAGCTCGCGGTAATGGGGAAGAAGCGTTGGTGGCTTATGATAAGGCTTTGAACCTTAAATTGGCTAATCCTTCCCCCGCTTATGTTGGTATCGGTAATGTATATCTTGCTAGAGGTCAGATGGCGGTTGCACGCACCAATTATCAGAAAGCAGTTACCGCTGACCCCAATAACCTCGATGCAAATTACCAACTTGCCAGTGCTTACTTTTTGGAGGGTAAATTTGACCAAGCTACCACCGAGTTTGAAAAAGTGGTCAAACGCCAGAATGATCGTGGGCTTGCTTGGTATTATCTGGGGATATTGTATTCGCGCCAGAATAGAGTTGACAATGCGCTGCAAGCTTTCAAGAATGCTGTTCAATTCGACCCTAGCCGGGTAGAAGCACATTATGAATTGGGAAATACTTTCCGGGTCAAAGACCAGCGTGAACAGGCTCAGGCAGAATATGATGCTACCCTTAAATTGAACCCAACTTTTTACCCTGCTTATCTGCAAAAAGGTTTGGTACTTGAAAGTTTCGGTCACTATAATGATGCACGCACTGCGTTAAGTCAGGCTTTGAAAAGCGGCGACCCAATAATTAATCAGCAAGCCCGTGACGCACTTACTCGCATTGGCAACCAATAAGCGGCTTTCCCTATAAAAATTCCTAAATTGTGATTTTGCTAAATTAATCAGTGCAAAAAATATGCGTTAAATCTGCGTAGGGGTTGCATTAACCTTGAAGTTCCGCTATATTTGTTAAAACAACCTTATCACTAAGTTTAAGAATGACAAGGGGTAAAGCTCGCAAAGCTAACTTTACCGAATTTTGGGGTAAATATGCAATTCGCTAATGATTCTTTAGGGTTGCCCTCCCGTTTTGAAAAGCATACTGGCAATCTTCGCCGCTTTGACTCAACTGATTCTTCTGAGGGGAGTTGGCTGGATGAAATTAAAGCCGAACTCGAAGCTAAGAGGCAGGCTGAAGCTGTTTTGCAGTATAGGCGTGATGCGATGGTTACCCGCTTGATGTTTGAATTAAATCGGGTACATTGTGTTGAGTTGCTTGAGGAAATGAATCGTGAATTGCTTAATCGCGATGGTAGGGTTGAGCCGGTTTATACTGTGCGACACGAATTATCATTGACTTGGCCCGTTCCGGGTGGCAAAAATCATATTAATGTCGGGGCAGATTTTGATGATGACTCCCAAGAAATTTATCTGGTGGTTACAGGCAAAGAAGTAAACCATATCTCGGTTGACGAAACCGCGCTTAAAGCAGCCTTGATAAACGCATTCCGCAACCCTGAATTTGAGGTATATCGCTGGTAATTAAGGGTAATTTCCTGTTCAGTACAATTAGCGACAAAATTTTATTAAAGATAAACGAAGTGGCGAACCTCTGGAGTAGAGCTTGCCACTTTTGTTTTTGCATCTTCATGTTCCGATACTAATGAAAATAGTATAGAGCAAGTTTTTTATTCAGTCTTGCAGCATTGCGGGAATGAGTTGCTTGTTAGCCCGGTTCTTCAATGCCTTAACCAAATACTGAATAGCGTTAACTAGCACCGTAAAGTAAGCGACCAATATCAGTATTAGCAAAGCCTTGTGATCTAAGTTGGTTATGAGAGCTATTACATAGGCGGTATGCAGTATAAGAACAATGGTTGATACCACATCTTCCCAGAAAAACTCGCGGGATAGGTAGTACGCGCCGATAACTTCTTTCTCCCAGAACATTCCGGTGATGAACATGAAATACAGAAATGCAGTTTTGAAGATAATGGTAAAATTGGTTATATCAAACAGCTTATCGGTTGTGAGCGTATAGATTACAAAGCCCAAACTGATGAAAAGTATCAATATCTGTATCGGCGCTCCAATGTACTGCACAATAGTCCATTTGCTTTTAGCTTTGCGTTCCATTTGCTCGGTGGTATAGCGATTCATGGCATCTCCTTCGGTTGATTAATCAAATCACAACTTATTGTGATGAATATATACCTAACTAAACCCTTAGAATGTAGCTGAGGTTACAATTCCCCATTTTAAAGTATCTGAGTTTGAGGAAAGAGAAGAGGAACTAAAGATGGTTTGTTGTTGAGAATTAGTCTTTATAGCCTGCTTTGTGTTTGAGCCGTTTCAGTAATAAAGCGGCTTCTTTCACTTTAATATCTCCGGCTTCAAACAGTATTTTTCGGTATTCTTCGATGGAGTCTATCGCTTCGGACAACTTGTCTGCCTTCTCGTAGGCTATTCCTAGATTCGCCAAAGTATCGGCTATTGCGACCAATTCATCCGGTTGTGTGCGAGCCAACACCAACGCTTTCTGATAGTATTGCACCGCTTCTAGGGATTTGTTCTCATTCGAGAGTAGTACGCCAAGTGTGTTCAAAGTGGAGTACGCCGTTTCAAAATCCAGACCTTCTAGGTTATTTGCGGAGGCAGCAAGATATTTAATCGCTTCTTCATTAGCTTCTACTCCAGCGTAGGCAAAACCGAGAGTGATGTACAAAGTCCGTATATTTCCTGGCTCACCTAATTGTAGAGCAAGCTCAAGGGCAGATTGAAAATCCTCTATTGCGCTGTTCAGGTCATTGCTTTCTTGGCGTACTAATCCGGCGAAATAGTGAGCTTCTAGTTCTTTTTCTTGCCATGCTTCAGAAGCTGCCATTGCTGCTGCTTCATAGTATAGGGCTATGGCAGGAATAAATTGCTTTGTGTCTCGCAATTCTTCCGCCTGTTTGTACTTTTCTTCAAGATATTTATTGAGGATTTCCTTTTCCATAGCTTTATTATAACCTTATCAAAAATTGGCAGTGTGTTCAAGGATGGTAGCCTCTTTACTAAGAGGACGTTTTATAAGGGTATTAAGGGCAAGAGGCAGCCGCCAAAAACCACCTTACTTTGACCCTGTAGCAGCTAAACAAGTGTTGGTTGTACTTCAATTCACCCTTGAAAAGGCTACTACTGAGCAATATTTTTTTCAGTGCGCTTTAATTGGCGACGCGCTCGTCTTTGTCGTTCGGCTAGAAGCGCATCCCGACGACCGGGCGTTTTAATTTCGGCTTCTTCTGGGCTGACCCCTAGAACGGTACGTTGGTAAAGGTAAACGAAAACGTCTCTTATAAGCGCAGTAAAAGGCACGCTGGCAATTGCGCCCGGTAGCCCTCCGATTTCGCTGCCGATTATGATTACCAACATCACCACTGCCGGATGGAGTTTGGTGCTATCGCCTGCGATTTTGGGAACGAGAATGTTACCTTCAATCTGTTGGACTATTATATACAGGATTACAACTTTAATCACTAAATCAACATTGCCGGTTGTACCATAGAAAAAAGAAACTACTATTGCCGGGATTGCGCCAAGAATTGGTCCAAGAATCGGTAGCACTTCAAACATTCCGGCTATAAAGCCAAGAAATATTGAGGTTGAGGTATCAAACCCAACAATTAGCAAACCGATTGAACAGAGTATCGCCACAGAACCTGCCAGTATTAATTGTCCTCGGATGTAATCGTTCAAGTCAAAGCTGATAATATTAATCACTCTGCGGGCATCGTCGCGTAGGTTAGGCGCAACAATGTTAAACAGGGTTTGCATACCTTTTGATTTATCTTTCAACACGAAAAATAGCCAGAAAGGTACAATTAATACCCCTACTACGAAGCCGATAGTGCCGAATACCAGCGAAAAAGTGCCACCGATTAAGCCCGTTACGATGTCGCGTACAAAGTTGATGGCATTTTTGCTGAAATCATTGACAAAATCGGTCAGGGGTTGGCGATAATCGGAAGGGATTTGCTTAGCAATTTCGATATAAGTCTGGTTTAGCCACTTCTGAACCTCGTCAATGTAGCGGGGCGTATCATGTATTAGCTTGTTAGATTGATCAACTATAATTGGCACAAGGTAGATAAAGAATCCTGCCAACGCCCCGATAATCATAATATAAACCAGCAGAATGGCAAGGGCGCGTGGCATCAAGCGGTTCAGCGTATCTACCAGCGGCATTAGTACAAATGCCAGTGTCAACCCCACAATGAAGGGGGTCAAACCATGCTGCGCTCTTAAAAAAACCCAGCCAATAAATAGGAAGGCAATTCCCAGCAAACCGATGCGCCACCAGCGCCGCGTTTTGTCAGAAGGGTTTGGATACATATTTTCACACTAGATTTTAGGTCTGATTGGATTTTATTTTTAGTTTTGATCCGTTCCCTATAGGTTACGTGAAGTATTGTGTCTGAATTTGCAATGTCATATGTAAGCTGTATTTTGACGGGGTACACTGCCCCCGCCTATTTCTAGAATTCGGACAAAACTTCGCTCAGAATGTCTATTGCTTCATCAACATTATCTTCGGTGATAATTAGCGGAGGCATTAGGCGAATTGTTGTTGGGCTTACCATGTTAATCAATAAGCTTTCTTCGGAGCAGCGCAACATAACATCGCCCGCTACTTCTTTATTAATATCAAAGGCACAAAGCAAGCCTAGCCCGCGCACCTCAGTGATTAGTGGGTATTTCTCTTTCAATTCACCTAAGCGGTTGACCAAATATTCGCCGATACTGGCTGCTCGTCCAGAAATATTATTTTGCAACACCTCATTCATTACCGCAACCCCTGCAGCGCATGCCAGCGGATTTCCGCCGAAGGTTGAGCCATGGTCGCCCGGCTCAAACACCGCACAATGCTGCTTGGACAAGAGCGCCCCGATTGATACACCGCCTCCTAACGCTTTTGCCAGAGTCATAACATCCGGTTCAATACCATAGTGCTGGTAAGCAAAAAGTTTGCCGGTGCGCCCGATTCCGGTTTGCACTTCATCCAGCATTAGCAAAAGCCCGTTCTCATCGCACCAATCGCGCAAGCCCTGCATATATTCCTGAGTAGCCACATTTACGCCACCTTCACCCTGCACCGGCTCAATCATAATTGCTATGGTGCGCTCGTTGGTAGCTTGTTTGATTACCTCAAGGTCGTTGTAGGGTACGTTGAGGAAACCTACCGGTAGCGGTTGGTAAGGCTCTTGATAATGCGGTTTGCCGGTAGCGGCTACCATAGCAAGGGTACGCCCGTGAAATGACTTCAGGGTGGTAATTACTTCGTATGCCCCGTTTTTCTTGACTTTCCCATATTTGCGTGCCAGCTTGACTGCGCCTTCATTTGCCTCTGCGCCACTATTACATAGGAATACTTTATCCAACGCCGAATTTTCTACCAGCAAGCGTCCCAACTCAATTTGGGGAATAGTATAATACTGGTTTGAGGTGTGAATAAGAGTAGCAGCCTGTTGTTGGATGGCATTGACTACGGCAGGATGGCAATGTCCTAGCGCGTTTACAGCCCAGCCACCCACAAAATCGAGATAACTTCGCCCGGTCTGATCCCACAAGCGCACGCCTTCACCCTTAACAATAACCATAGGGGGGCGTTTGATGTTAAACATCAAATATTTCTTTTCCAAATCGGGCCAGCTTGAGGTAATCACAGGCTTTCTCCTTTTTAATAGAGGCGTGGGTTACGCCCCAGATTGAAACAAATATCTAAGGAATATGGTCTTAAAGAGTGAATGAATTGTATAATTTTTTCGGTGGCTGGTCAATCTAAAATTGTAAAATTAGACGCAATCCAGCTAGTTCTAAAGTATAATTAAGCGAGGGTAACTCTAACATCTGTTGGGTGTATTGGTTCAGGAGCTTGTATGTTTTGTCCATTTTGTGGCGCTTCCAATGAAGAGGAAGCCGACACATGTAGTAAGTGCCAGAAACCTTTGTCTAAACCGGAAGAGGAGCGCAAGGAGAAAGAAAAGCCAATCTATAACCCTCCTCCGGTGCGCCCATTTCAGCCCGGGTCGCCCGGTAGTGAATATGTATTTTCCACACCTGTTAACTATTCATCTGGTTATGTGTACTATCCAGCCTCAACGGTTGGAGTTGCACAGAATGATTCAATACCGTTGGCAAGGTTGGGGGCATATATCATAGATAGTATTATCACAGGGGTAATCAGTTTGGTAGTGGTAGGGCTACCGCTAGTATTTTGGGTAACAGGCTTTGTGAGTCGCTATTATACCGACTTAGAAACTACCTGTAATAGTTCCAGTGAAACTACAGCTTGTGATAATCTGGTTGAAAATATTATGGTAGAGAGAGGCGAGCTTTGGGGTCTTCTCGGCATTATAGGAGGCTTTGGATTACTGTCAACCCTCTTGTGCTTAGCCTACTCTGTATATTTCACAGCGCGAGGGGCTACACCCGGCAAAAAGGTTTTTGGTATAAAAGTAGTACGACAGGACGGTACACCGCCCGGTTTTGGAACTGCTTTGCTTCGTCAAACTGTGGGGTATTTCATTAGTAATACAGTTTTTATGCTTGGGTTTCTTTGGGTTTTATTCGATAAATATGGGCAAGGCTGGCATGATAAGCTGGCGAAAACTTATGTAGTGAAATCTTAGCATAGAATAATTGCTTCCGGTAAAGCGAAGTTATTTCAGGAGGAAAAGCTATGAATTATGATGTATCCAGCCCGGAATACAGAGAAGCATATCGTATGGCGGAACGGCGTGTAAAAGCCAAAATCGGGTTCTACTGGCATTTGGCTTCTTACGTTATAGTAAATGGTATGTTGATTGCTATTTATCTGCTCACTACTATGCCAGTAGGCGGGCTTTATTACCCGTGGTTTGTGTGGCCTATGTTAGGATGGGGAATCGGGTTATTATTTCATTTTCTTGGGGTTTACGTTTTTGCATCTAATAACTCTCCGGTAGTACGACAACGTATGATAGAGGAAGAGCTTAGGAAAATGGGAACGCCAGTTCCACCTCCCGGCGTACAATGGCCTACTACTAATTATGGTCAAGCTAATGTGCCAGACCCGAACAAGGAGCAGAAATATTAGGGCAGCAATAACTTGCCTAATGTACTATAATTTAAAAGTATAAGGGTTACTTGATTATGGTCAGTTGAATTTGCACCACAAAAAAGGTCTCAATAAAATTAATGAATCCTTAATACAATTAATAAGCAAAATATGCTTGTATAATCTTATAAGAGGTGTAGTATTTCCAGTATTAGCCGAAAGTGAGCTTAAAATGACATGCTGGATTAGTATCTTAGAAAGCGGTCATTTTCTTTTATCGGGCTTGAACATATTACCAACTTTTTGAAAGGTCAAAATGCATAATCCTAACACTGGTAGAGTTCTGGCAATTGATGATGATCCGGGTATTAGAAATGTTCTTAAGCGCATTTTTGAAACTGGCGGTTATGATGCTGAGATTGTATCCTCCGGTCAAGAAGCCCTTGCGCTCCTTTTTTCTACTAGCAATGAAACTGACGCTTGCCCATTTGATTTAATTTTAACTGACCTAGGAATGCCAGAAATAGATGGTTGGAGTGTTGCAACTGCTATTCGTAGTCGTTGGTCAGATGTCCCAGTAGTATTAGTAACCGGCTGGGGCGATGATGTGGATAATAAAAAAACCAGAGAATGCCAAATTAATGAAGTTATTTCCAAGCCTTTTAATCTTCATAATTTGTTGGAACTTATATCCAAATATACTACCCACTAATTTCAACAGGACTTTCGCTTGGAACAGCAAAAATGAACCTAGCTTAAAGACAATTTGCGCAAGCTCCTTGCCTGAAACCACCTCTGAAGCGAAAGTCCTACTCAAAATACTAAGAAAAGACTAGCAATAAAGTACCATACGCCTCTCGTTTGTGTAATGTCTTGTGTAATGTCGAAGTAATATAATTTACCTAACTTGGTTTTATGATTAGGGTTAAGGTAGCTTGTATTATTTCTACTTAAGAGAGGCAAAAGGGTAACTAAGATGCAGTCAACCTATATATCAGAGCAACCCTTAATAAATGTCATGGCTATGATCGAAAATTTGCCTAAACGCATACTTATTGTTGATGACGATACCGATATTCTCACTCTACTCAGATTTCAATTACGTTGTACCGGGTGGTCTATTTCCACTGCGACTGATGGCGCAGAAGCGCTGGATTTATTTTTATCAGCCCCGTTTGATTTGGTTTTGACCGATGCTATGATGCCGGGAATGTCTGGTTACGACCTAGCACGCTTTGTAAGAACCAGTGAGAAAGGCTGTTCTACTCCTATTATTATGCTTTCGGCTATTTTAGATACCCCCGATCAATTGGAATTGGCTAAAGATAGTGGGGTGGATGTTTATATAACAAAGCCTCATGACCGCAAGCAATTGCAAGCGCAAATTAACATCCTACTGGAATCTCCACCACAAAGGTATGTTTCAAGGATTTGAATTTCACTCCCATTATTTGGTTAGGTACTACTGTTAGCTCGCGTACCTTGAATCGTGGGGGTTAGATGCGCTCCTCCTGAATTGTAGGCAGCGGTAGGGCGGTTTTACCTAACATTGGGCATTATCCCCTAAAAGCAAAAAATTCTTACGGTTGTAGATTAATACCGGGCAGTTTGACCAGAATGGGATTATTTCCGGCTGCTGTAGTCAAAATAGACTCGCATTTCCGAGGGTCACGCTCACAATCGCGTCCTCTTGAGCGCAAATTAACCTCAGTCAAACATGTTAAGAAGAAAAAAATCAAGGTTACAACCAACGCCACAATTGCCCATGCTTGCGCTTGCCACCTAATGCTTGTTCGTGTGGGTAGGGGGCGTTTACCCGGCGGCATATATCGAGTCTGGTCGGGTGGAGCAACATTAGGATGGCTGCTACGCATTAGTGAGGTTGCAATGTTTGGTGCATACTGGTAAGGTGCGCCTGCTTGTTCTACACCGGGCGCAGACCAATAGTCGGGGGCAATGATTTCGCCGGTATAGCCGTAAAACCCGTACAGATAGGGATAGCCCGGAGAGTAATAATCTCCTTGTACATAGTAAGGGGAATCTGGATATAAATCTTTCACCAGCCCGGAATAGCCTAGAATTATTCCGGTTCGGCTGGCAGACGCTCGTTTGCTGACCGAACGTAGCGCCAGAAATAACAAACCTGAGCCAAGCAAGGATAAAATCAAAGAGCTTGTGACCAATTCAGGGGTTATTACCATCAAGCCGCTATCTTTAGATGTATCCCCCAATACATCATTGATACTATTCTGAAAAATGAACAGTATCCAATACACTATTGTTGGAAACAGGTTAAAACCAAAGTGTGCCGCCATGCTGGCATAAATCGAGCCGGTAGATAATGCTAGATACGCCAGTACGAAACCACCAAGCATTGTTCCGGTGAAGGTGTACATATACTGATGGAATAATCCAAAAAATATACCTACCCATAGCACGGTGCGCCAGAAGCTAGATTCTCCATTTCGGTGAAAACCTGACATCAGGAAGCCACGATTCAGTAGTTCTTCACAAGTGGGAGCAAGTATAAGCAGCGCGAGGGTTAGTAGCGCCATACCCAGAAAAGTATTATCGCTTAGGTTACTTGAGTCAGGAATATATAGAGTTCCAAAAATAGCCTGTAACCCCCAGCGCATCAGCATATCAGGAAAACGCACCGCAAATTGAGCGGCTACCCCCGCTAACATACAAATCAGTAACGTGCTGATTTTTAGTTTTCGTAGACTGAAAGTCTTTTTATAATCGTAACGAAAAACTAGGGTAAATAATAATGGTAGAGCCGCAATAACGGTTATTTGCGCTGCAATTGAAGCCCACAAACTACGCCAGTTCAGGAAATGTGTTACCGCGTAGGCAAGTACATTAAAGAGCACTGCAACAAGAAAAAAGCAGAAAATGGATATGGCAGTGTTTGGAGTGCGCGGTTTTTTTGCTGCTTCAAAGCTCAATTTTAACGCCCTCCTCCGGTACTATACAGCGCACTCCGCTCATTTCTTGTATATAACGCGCCATATCCTGCGCCAGTCCGTTATTGATGAAATAGGCGATGTCAAGGTGCGTAATTAGGCACAACTTTGCGCCTGAATCCTTCAAGAGATGAATCAGTCCGTAGGCGGTCAGGTGACGATGGGCGAAGGTGTGGTGAAAACCTACATTGGCGATTAGTATATCCAGCCCACCATAATTTTCCTTTAGGTCTTCATGGTACTGATGAACTCGTATAAAATCCCGCATTTCTCCTAACGCCAGTCCACTATTAACCTCCACAATCTCGCCGGATTTGCACTCGAACGCGCGTATATAGCTGGTGTCGCTAGTGTAGCCTAATTTTAACCCTTTGTATGCCAGTGTAAAACCATAATTTTCGTTACCATGATATGCTCGGTGCGGTATCAGGATAATATCCCCGTGCAACTCAAGAGAGTTTTCGGCTTGCATAGCCAGCACTGCTGCCGGTCCGCCCCGATATGGTCCAAAGCCGGGTGGCGGCAGTTTGCCCTGATGAAAGCGAGTTATATAGCCCTGTTCAAGCAACTCGCCGGGAGCTAACACTGTACCTCTACGTTGGCTCATTATATGGCTCATTGCTTCGATTACTACCCCCGCTTCGGTAAAATGGTCGGTATGTCCATGCGAAACAAATACCGCATCTAGCGCGGTTAAATCTAGCCCGAAATGATTGGCATGGTAAATTGCGCCCGGACCGGGGTCAATATGCATCATAAAGTCGGGGAAATTCAGGACAAAGCCCCCGGTGCGTCTTGTTTGGGTAAGCAAATTACGAGGGGAACCGCCTGTGCCGAGAAAGCAAATCCAATTACCCTTATCACGGGGCTTACGAATTTTTTCACTAAACCAATGCTCGGAAAACGATTCAATAGTAAGACGGCGTAGGTGTTCATCCAACGCTTCCAGTTCTGGATTATGCTCGTGAGGCTGATGATTATTCAAGAATGATGCTCGAAGGTTACTGTGTTAAGTTGTTTACAGTTAGCATGCCAGATATTTCCCAATGGTGCAGGCAACAACTCCTATCCTCTATCAGGGCTTTGTTCCTTTTCCAACTATTTTACTCCAAATCCAAGAATGGATTCCCACTACTTTAGTGTATATTAATGCAAGCAAGCGTAGTGTATTATAAAGATGAGCTAGAATTGAATTTTCCAGATTTATTGTAGCATAATCATATGTTTTTGAGGTGATATAGCCTGTTTTACTTTTACAAATCGAAAAATTTCTAGACCCATAACAACAAACCGTGTAGAGCCACTATAAAAGACTGGGTAATAATCCCAAATGAGTGATTTAAAAGAATTTATCAAATTAAATGCGCTGGCTGAAGGCTTCGACCGCATAGGTATAGCCGGGGCTGAGCCGTTTACTGAAACCAGTGAACGTTTGCTGGAACATATTGAGGAAGGCTTGATTAGTGGTTTGGCTTGGTTTACCACCGAACGCGCTAGTTATTCCTGTGACCCTGCTAATTTGCTTCCTCAAGTAAAATCAATTATTTCGTTGGCAATATCATATAACTCACTTGACATAAGTATAGAATATCGCCCGGATAACCCGCGTGGAAAAGTAGCCCGCTATGCATGGGGTCAGGATTATCACAAAGTATTGCGCCTTAAAATGGAGCGTCTTTTTGAAAAGATAAGCGAACGCGAGGGAGTTCGAGAAGCGCGTTTTCTAGTGGATACTGCCCGAATTGTTGATAGGGCGGTGGGGCAACGTGCCGGGGTGGGCTTTTTCGGTAAAAATACTAACCTGATTAGCAAAGGTTTGGGTAGCTATTTTTTCCTATGCGAAATTCTAACCGATCTAGAACTTGAGCCAGATACTACTGCTATCGGAACATGCGGCAACTGTACTCGTTGTCTCGATGCGTGTCCTACTCAGGCTATTGTAGCGCCTTGGAAACTGGATAATGCTCGTTGCATTTCTTACCTGACTATTGAGAAGCGCGGCAGTATAGAGCCGAGTTTGCGAGATAGTATTGGCGAATGGATATTTGGCTGTGATATTTGCCAGCAGGTTTGCCCTTATAATTTTAAAGTTGTTCCGAGCAACCACCCTGAATTTATTCCTTCAATACCCGGTATAAGCCAGCCGGAGTTGTTGGAATGGTTGCGGCTAACTGCTACCGAGGAAAGTTTTAGGGCGCAATTTAAAGACACATCACTACTACGCACGAAGCGGACAGGGTTGCGCCGCAACTTGGCTATTGTTTTAGGTAATACAGGTGGGTCTGATGCGCTATCTTACTTATATACAGCTTTGGTAGAGGAAACCGACCCGGTAGTAAAGGAACACCTCGAATGGGCAATCCAGAAACTATTGCATGTTATGGTAAGTTGATGTAAGATAAGCCATGAAGCTCACATTACTTATTATCAGGAATATTCAGGGCGGAGGGCGCTTAAATGTGGTCTGAACTAAGGTATTCACGCCCGGTAAGAACGGGTCTGTTTATAACAATCATCCTAGCTTTATCACTGACGTTGGCGGCTTGCAGCAATGATACCCCCCCAACTAACGTACCCCAACCTACTGCTACAACTATCTCAACTACTTACAGGGTGGAAAAAGACACTGACCTGTTTTTTCAGGGTTCGGTTCTGAGCGATTGGCAAAAGCGTACCAATGCTGCTAACTCGGTTATCTATGCTCCACTAGCTTTGCCCAATACGCAACTAACGATTAGTACCAGCAAAATAACCCGCCTGCAAGCCAATTCCACCGCACTGAGTGATAAATATATCAATGATTTGCGTCAGCAATACGGCAATGTACAATTGGGCGCGTCTCAAATCCTCAAAATGGTTGACCGTGAAGTGACGGTTAACGAGGTTCAGTATAATAATGGGCAGGACATTACCGAATATGTAACACAAGTTAATGTGAGCAAAGCAGACCGAGCTTATCTATTGATTGGGGCGCTTTCCACCGCTGATTCAAGTCGCTTGAAAAGCCCCATACTCCAAATGATGTCGTCTTTGAGCTTCAATCCGCCTGATGCGCTGCTCGACCCTCGTTTAACGCCAACAATTCCTACCACCCCAATTATTAATAGTGGCAAGCTTCAACCCACACCCGGCAGCGCGTCCTCTTCGGGAAAGAAAGTTGGCTTGTTGGATTGGACATCTCCCGCGCTCAATTCGGGAAAAACGCCAACAATAACATTTAGCGGGAAGTTCCCGGTAAACTGGAATTGGGGTATCAAGCCATTCCCAACCGAGAATGACATCGGTTTATTTCTGGTATCTAATATAACTGCCGCTAAAGGACCGGTCGGTCAAAGTTCGGCGGAAGCAAATATCCAACTTGGGCTTGTACAGAATGTATTTGCTGCCGAGGGTACGCCCAAACCTTCTGAGTGGGAAAATGGCATCAAGCCGGTGATGGATTACTTTCAGTCTGTTACTTTGCCGGGAATAGGCTCAAATGTGCAGGTGGATTTGCCAGTGGCAGATATTAACGGTACCAAAAAAGTAACTTTTACCGTCCGTTCTGATGGCGGTGGTCAGGTCAACTCTTTAGGCAGCATTTACTTTCGCAATGTAGGTAAAAATATGCTGGTAGGGATACTTTATATTAGCCCCGACGTTGCTTTCAAGGATGCCGAAGCACAAAATTATGATACAGATATGCTAACTATAATGAATAATGTTCGCGTGAATATTAAATAGCTTGTAATTATCGTAACAAAAGAGAGGGCGTGATATTTCACGTCCTTTTTAATTTTAAAACATTTTAAGCACCACTCAAGTTCTGCAAAAGCCGATAAACGCGCTATTTAATTCAAGCTTTTTGGTGTAGCGAACGCAGGGGAAAACTTTGCGGTCGCTTCTAGCAAAACTACTGGTTCTTGTTCTTTGGCAAACGCCCCACCAAATAAAATTCATCATTGGGGCGCATGTTGCTCAAGTGTGCCATTCGATTTGAGAGGGCGTAGAAAGCTGCTATTGCCCCAATGTCCCAAATATCTTCATCATTAGCCGTGTTTACGTAGGTTGGCGTAATCGGCTTCTTCAAGCTCACCGGAGCGTGCTGCAATCTTTAGGGATGTGCAACGAAAATCGCAAGGTTTGATAACACTTTTTTACCAATAGTTCTGACCTGATTACTCAGAGGCTGTGAAAGAATTATCCTTTGGTACAACCTGTTGTAGGCTACTTAAGCCAAGTGCTACAAGATGGTTGTGTTCTTAGCCAATTGTTTCACAAGCTCTGAGTTGGTAAAAAGATACGGTAAAATTAAAGTGATTTTGAGTAAAAACAGGTTAAAAATGACACAACCGTAATTACAGCATCAGGCTTTGTAATGGAATATACAAACTCATGCGTTAAAGTGATATAAGCACGAACTGGCTTGTGCTGATAACCCTGTTCTAAACCAACATTGACCGTAGAAATTTACAGGCTTACCTGCTAGTTTTCACGGTCTTTTTTCTACCCATGAAATAACCTGCTTCATTGCCGCAGAGTATTGTATAATTGAGCATATATTTTCCAAAATATTCTGTGAACCAATAGGAGGAAATAACGTGCTGCTGGCAATTGATGTGGGTAACACCAATGTTGTAGTCGGTGTTTTCATAGGTGATGAGCTTAAAGCTAGTTGGCGTGTGCAAACTGAACGCCGACGTATGCCCGATGAATGGGGCTTGATGTTTTTAACGCTGTTAGAACATCGTGGTATAGACCCTAAAGAAGTGCGCTCGGTTGTTATCAGTAGCGTAGTACCACCTTTGACAAATGCGCTGGTTGAAATGGCGGAAACCTATTTTAAGGATAAAGCTTTGGTGGTTGAACCGGGTATCAAAACTGGCGTTGCAGTGCGTTATGAGAACCCTCGTGAGGTGGGCGCAGATAGAATTGTAAATGCGGTAGCGGCATTCCATTACTACGGTGGTCCTGCGGTAGTGATTGATTTTGGGACTGCTACTACATTTGACGCGCTTTCAGTCAACGGTGAATATTTGGGTGGCGCTATTGCGCCCGGTATTGGTATTGCCGCCGAAGCCTTATTCCAGTTAGCAAGTCGCCTTTATCGAGTAGAATTAATTCCTCCAGCCAATGCTATTGGTAAAAATACCACTGCCAGCATGCAGTCCGGCATAATGTATGGCTATATTGGCTTGGTAGAAGGGTTAGTGCGCCGTTTCCGAGCCGAACTGGAAGAATTATACAATTCAACTGAAATCAGAGTAAAAGTGATTGCCACCGGGGGTCTAGCGGAGATTGTTTCAGAGGGTGCGCCGGGTATAATTGATGTAGTAGATCAGGATTTGACACTACAGGGCTTACGGCTAATACACGAATTGAACGGCTAGAAACTTGCCGCGTCTGCATAAGGCGCGGTTATTCCAAATTCCACCTCATTTCTGGAAATCCCATTACTTTCAAATATTTCCAAATTATTATCCCTTTTACATAATTAACCCTAGCAAAGAATAGCATTTTGTTCGAGGTTTAAATAAACTAGGCTGATTTTGAGCGATTTGATTCCATATTAATTGGCTAGAGTTTCACACAAAAAAGAAACCCTATTTCCCTTGCATTATGCTTTTACAACGACATAAAAACACTGTACAAGCTGAACTTGATTAAACTTGAGTAATTAGAATTCTTCTCTTTAATATTTAAACCACAACTTAATTGGTTGTAAACACATAAAAGCAATAAAACCTGCCAACGACAATAATATTCACCTCATTTTTACTCACGTACACCTGCCCTTTAATAAATTACACCTATGCTTAAATTATAATAATGGGGATTTCCTGATCAGGTTAAAAGCCTGAGAGAAAGGAGAAGCGCCATGAATAGGCAAGATGCTGAAGTAGAAAGAAGTAAACTGCACCCATCGCCTACTTTGAGAAAAATCCGCACTTTATTGCTGGCAACAGATGGCACTGAACATGCTGAAAAAGCTTTGCTAAATTCAATACATCTTGTTCAGCAGAGCGGTGGGAATTTAATCCTTGTCTATTACGCTGACCCAAATGATACTGACCTGTTTGGGGTAATGGGATGTAATAGCCAAGAGGCTTGGGAAGTGCAAGGCAGTTTGGTTCTTGCCCGCTTGGAGAAGAAGGCGAAAGAAGCAGGTTTGACTGAGGTTTCGGCGCTACTTGAACCTTATAAAGGGGAAGAGGGCTTGAGCGTATTGGCTACTAAAGTTCAGGCGGACCTAGTTGTACTAGCATCTCATCTCTTTTGTTTGGGTTAATTAGAGAATCATTGCCAATTTTCACTAAATAATTACCAATATTAACCTATCCTTACACTTCTTGAGGTAAAAATGTTGAATGGTGTACTGGGTGGAAGGTAGATTAGGCTATGAAGCACCCTAGACTTGCACGTAGGCAAAGAACGCAAAATGAAGGAGACGAGGTTTATAGCTCCCTAATGTCTAATGAGAACGCGCTTGAGCAATCGGAATCCTTACTTGGATTTCTAGAATTCATGGCAGAAGGTGTCATGGTATTAGATAACTCCAGAATTATCCGCGCGATAAATTCATCTTTGGTGCGAATGTTTGGTTGGAGTGAAGCTGACCTAGTAGGTAAATTGTGCCTAGATATATTCGGCTGCCAACATCCAGATAGCGCTACTTCACTATGTGTAAATCTATGCCCCTTGATGAATATACGTGCCTTATTCGATCGATTACATCCCATCAATTATCATGAAATTTCTATGCTAACGAAGAGTGGTGAAAGGCGAGAAGTCAGCGCCAGTTTTGCGCCTCTATCCTTGCCTTTTTTGACCCAAACAAATGCTGAAATTAGGGATTCGCATGATAAATTACCACTAACACTACCAAATAAAGTACCAGCATATAGTATAATTGTACTTAGGGATATAACCGATTTAAAGCGGCAAGATCGGATTAAATCACAGTTTATAGCCACAGCTTCTCACCAACTACGCACTCCCCTTTCCAGTATCAAAACCTCTATTGGTTTGTTACTGGCAAGTGTAGGTGAAGATTTTAGCGACCCTTTGCGTCGCTTGTTGCTGAATATACAGGTAAGTTCTATGCGGATGGAGCGTTTGGTAAACGATATGATCGAACTTACTAACCTCCAGAGTGGGCGAGTAAAGATGCAGCGCAACCATATTGAGGTGCGTGATTTGGTTGATAAAGCAGTTAATTTGATTCGAGCTAATCTCGAGAACAAAAAACAAATTCTTAAGCTTGATTTACCTACTAATCCGGTCTATCTTGATACTGATTACGGGCGTATAAGTCAGGTACTTGGTCATTTGCTTTCTAATGCCAGTAAATTTAGCGCTTCCGGTGGTGAGCTTGAGTTGCAGGTTTATTCTGTAACACAAGATGGGCAAACTGCATTCCAACAAAATGAAGCTATTTTCTGTGTGAGAGATAGTGGTATCGGTATCTCTATTCAAGAGCAAAGTATGATTTTTGAAAAATTTTACCAGAGTCAGGTTGCGGAAAATTCAAATGAAGTTGGCGGGGGTTTGGGTTTGCCTATGGCAAAAGCTCTGGTAGAATTAAATGGGGGTCGGCTCTGGTTCGAGAGTGAGCCGGGCAAAGGGAGTAAGTTTTATTTTTCGCTCCCCTCCAGTGGGTAAACTGAGAGAATATCTGGCAAGGATAAACTATGAAGATTCTGGTCGTTGATGACGATAAAAATATAGTTGAGGCTATTACTATTGGTTTCCAATTGCAATGGCAGGAAGTTGAAGTGTTAACAGCTCCGGACGGTGAAAAGGGGCTAGATATGTTTTATGAAAATAACCCCGACATAATTCTCCTAGATGTAATGATGCCCCATAAGGATGGGTTTACTGCTCTCAAGGAAATTCGCCGCACTAGCGATGTTCCTATAATTATGCTAACTGCGCGTGGTGATGAACTCGATAAGGTTAAAGGGTTAGAGCTTGGCTCGGATGATTATCTTACCAAGCCGTTTTCTCACCTTGAACTTTTTGCCCGGATTAAAGCTGTTTTGCGACGTGCCGAAATGCCTCCGCCCATGAATGCAATGCCTTCATTTGTAAGTGGCGATATATCAATTAACTTTGAAAATCGTGAAGTGGTGAAGAAGGCTATACCAATTAAAATGACTCCTACCGAATATAGCCTATTGTTTCTATTAGCGCGAAACGCTGGGCGTGTAGTGCCGTTTGAAACGTTGCTGGATAAGGTCTGGGGTCCTGAGTATAGAGAACAATTGGATTATCTCAAAACTTATCTTAGCCGCTTACGCAAGAAATTGGAAGATGACCCTGAAAATCCCCGTTATCTGATTACTGAGCGTGGCTTAGGCTATCGCTTTGTAAAAATTGGCGGAAAATAAGCTTTTTCGACTTCGGGGCGAACAATTGCAGTTCGCCTTTTTTGATTATGATAGATCAACTCTGGCAATCAATTCAAAAACCTGACACGCCTATACAATTTTGGGATAAATCTACTACTCCCTTGTTTCCTTTTGGGTGGTTACCCGTACCCGGAATGGTTTGGGTTTCGTATGTCTATGCCACTGGCAGGGATTTTAGAAAATTGGCTGATGGCGAATATATTGCGAAACCTTGGGCAAAACTCGAATATCGTCTCGGTAAGTCTGAGCCGGAGTTAATAAGTTTATCAAATAAACTTGAGCATGTAGCTATTCAGGGGGTACGTCCGCTTAAATTGGATGAGGTGGAAATATATCGGCAATACCCGGAGATTTTAGAGAAAATTCTCTCCAACGATTTTGCTGTAGTAGCGAGCTTGCCAGATTTGATACGCAATTACTACCGTTTGTGGCGTAATTGTAACGGAGTAATTGCGTCCCAAGTGAAGCCCTATCATTCAGATTTTTTTAAGTGGGTAGACGAATATTAGCGATTAGCTTCCCAGTATAATTCTTTATCTCCGAATTTAACCAAGTCGCCACCATTAATTCCTTCGCGTTCTAACGCTCGACTAATGCCCATGCGATCAAGCACTAACTGTAATCGCTCTAACGCTTCCCAATTCTCCATCGGGGTCATAGCAACTATTCGCTCAATTCGCTTACCTCGCACTCGGTACACACCCGGAGTTTCGGCTATAACGGTAAAAGCATCGTCATCAAGGGTAGCAGGTGTCAGAACTGGCAATTCACCTCCCCTTGAAGCTGTCAATACGGTAGCTGACGGCAATTCCTTAACGGCTTTAGCTATCTGCAAAATCAATTCTTTAGTACCTTGCCTCCCGGCTGCGGATATAATTTGCGGTTCTATATCTTTTTTGCGGAAATACTCTTTCAAGCGTTCAAGATTTTCTTGCGTTTCAGGTATATCAACTTTGTTGATAACTACTATCTGGGGCTTTGCGGCTAGTTCTGGGCTGTATTCCTCTAATTCTTTGTTTATCTGCTCGTAATCGTTTATGGGGTCGCGCCCGGAAAAACCGCTACCGTCCAGCATATGCACCAGAATACGGGTACGTTCGACATGCCTTAAAAATTCATGCCCAAGCCCTACTCCCTTAGAAGCGCCCTCAATCAAGCCGGGGATGTCTGCCACTACATAGGTATAATCGTTGTCAATAATTACTACCCCAAGATTTGGTTCTAGGGTGGTAAAGGGATAATCGGCAATTTTGGGAGTAGCGGCAGTAATAGCAGAAAGCAAGGTACTTTTCCCGGCGTTCGGGAAACCCACCAACCCAACATCGGCAAGAATCTTTAGTTCCAATCGTAGCCAGCGTTCCTCGCCCGGCTCACCGTTTTGAGCCATACGCGGCGCTTGATGGGTGCTGGTTTTGTAGTGGGTATTGCCAAGACCACCGCGCCCCGCTCGTGCCACCATAATAGTCTGACCGGGTTCTGTGAGATCACCTTGTAAAATCGGTTTTTCTGGATGGTCAGGTTCAGGTTCAGTATAGAAAATAGTGCCGGGTGGAACACTTATATAGAGGTCATACCCTGCCGAGCCGTGCATCTGCCGTTTTCTACCATAGCCGCCGCTTTGCGCTTTATAGTGTTGTTTATATTTGAATGGCAAAAGAGTGTTCAGGGAAGCATCTACCTTAAGGTAAATTGAGCCGCCCCGCCCACCGTCTCCACCATCGGGACCTCCAAAAGGCACGAATTTTTCACGTCGCATAGAAGCGGAACCATTTCCGCCATCACCGGCTTTTAAATGGATTTTAGCTTTGTCATAGAACATATGGTTTTGTTAATCCTGCTTAACCGTAGCTTTTTAATTCCTCCACCGGATTTAGCTCTGGTCGTCAAGGAAGGCGCGCAGGACTTTGCCGATACGGGGGTGGCGCAACTTGCGCAATACTTTTGCTTCAATCTGACGAATTCGTTCGCGGGTAATACCAAATTCACGCGCGACTTCTTCAAGGGTGCGTGGTCTGCCGCCTTCGTCCAGTCCGTAACGCAATTTAATAATTTGCTGTTCGCGAGGGGTAAGCTTTTCCAGAGCTTCTTGTACCGCTGCTTTCATTGCCTCCACGCCAGCTTGCGCTACCGGATCCATGCTGTTGGGGTCTTCGATAAAATCTCCCAGAGAAGTGCCTTCTCCCTCATCGCCAACCGGAGTTTCCAATGAGACCGCTTCCTGACTGGCAGCCAGTAACCTCTCAAGCCTTACAAGCGGCATTTCAAGGTCTTTTGCTAGTTCTTCAAGGGTTGGTTCGCGGTTTAGGCGGGAAACTAGGTCACGACGCACTCTTTGTACTCTGGCGAGTTGTTCATTTAGGTGAGCAGGTAGCCGAATTAGCCTTCCTTGGTCAGCTATGGCACGTGTTACCGATTGGCGAATCCACCAAGTGGCATAAGTAGAGAATTTATATCCCAACTTATAATCATACTTGTCAATAGCACGCATCAACCCGATGTTGCCTTCTTGTATAAGGTCAAGTAAGGTTAAACCACCCGCACGGTTGCTGTACTTACGCGCAATACTAACCACGAGGCGCAAATTTGCTTCCATTAGGTGGTTACGCGCTTCCTCACGAGTGCGTTCATCGCCCTCTGCCAGACGTTTAGCGAGTTCAATTTCTTGTGCGTAGGTAAGTAAAGCTACCCTGCCTATTTCGCGGAGGTAACTGGCTACACTATCGTCACTGTAATAATCATGGTCATGGTCATAAGCAACAGAATGACGAACAACTGGGGCAGCTACGCTATCGTCAGGGGTAAAACTTTCCCCTATGGCATCTTTCTCAAGGTCTTCAACTTCTGCCAACATAGCGCGAGTAGGCTGTTCGTCAAGCGCACTCTCTTCTGTTTCGTCTGTTTCTTCAGTTTCTTCTGATAAATTCCCGTTTAGCAATGTATCCTCGCCGAATTGCTCGGTCTGAGCTTTACTATTTATGTGCTTGTTGGTATTTGCTGCCTTTTGTTCCATCATATACAATTATTTATTTCAGTAGAGAAATTATTATTTTCTCTACTTGCTAAGTATATTACTTTTAGTCTTATTTTGCTGATAGCTGTTCAATTTTGAGTATTCTAACACATCACGTAATAAATCTCATCTTAGATTGGAGTTATCGCGTTGTAATTGCGACATAGGCAATTTTTACAATTACACTGGCTGAACCGCTATTATCACCTAAAAAAAGAAAATTCGGATGGTCGTAAGGAAAGCCAAAATCGCTATAATCTCGCAATTTATTGCTGAGCAAAACTTTGTTGTCGGTTGAAAGCGTGTAGGTAGCGTCTTTAATGGTTAGCTCATAGTTGGTTAGGGCAGCAGTGGTATTGAAATCAACGCCTTCCCCATGTGTGAATAATGTTACATCGTTAGTGTTCGGGTGCTTAAGTCCGTCATTTTGCGCCCAAATTTGATTTGTCCAAAAGGCAAGTTCAATTCCTATTTTATCTTTGCCTAATAGCGCAACGCTAAAACCTGCCCGGTCGGATATTCCATCTTTGTTACGGTCTCCATATTTGTGTTCTTCTTTAACAATCTGAATTTTGAAACTTAGGGTAAACCCTTTTTCTTGGTAGAGAACAGGCACCAGATTGGGTTTGGCAAAATATCCGGTGAGGTCGTTATCTGCTTGATGAGTATCAAGGGTTGTAACTCCAGCGTTATAAGACTGCTTTGAACTGGAACCTACCATCGGTATATTCAACATCTTAAAACCTTGTGTATCGGGAATTCCCGTATCAAGCGCACCATCATACAATACCACCAAATCGTTTTTGGAGATTGGGGTAGCTGTTACTGAAGCTGTAGTGGTTAAAGGCGTTGGTGTATTTAGTTGTAAAGTTGGAGTCGGCATCGTGCTACAAGCAGTAAGAAAAAAAGCGGCCAATATGGTTAAGATTACAACTTTAATTCTAGATGCCCTCATTATAAATCTTTATGAAAAACTACATTACTTCTTTTCCAGCAAAAGCGTCTTTTTACAAATTGCCCAAACACCGGAGTTATAATCCGGTGTCGGGACGTGCTGCTTATATTTGTGCGAGGGCATACTGAATAATAAGCGGCGCAAGTTCTTCTGCCAAACCTAGCGAACTGAACTCGATTGTATAATCAACCTCGATTGCTTTGAGGCTATCCCCATCTTCAATCAGGTCAACCGCTAATACTCCCCCACCAACCGCATTTGCAGCTGCCAACGCTACTTCGACTATTTGTGGAGTGAGCGGGCAATCAATTACGGTCAAATTCTTGTCACCACTGCTGGTAGCGCGGTTGGCAATCATATAAATTGCTTTGACGACCTGCTTGCCAATAACAAAAGCGCGAATATCTCTACCGGGGCGGTTTTGGAGATATTCCTGTAAATAATAGATGGCATGGTCGTACTGTCCAAGCTGATCTTTGTATTCTAGCACAGCCTTAGCAGCATCATAATCGTTTAGCCTTGCTACCAATGAGCCTTTATCCCCGGTGATAGGTTTAAGCATAACCGGGAAGCTTAACTCATTGATGCTGGTCATAGCGCTTTCTAAGTTAAAGGAAATTTGAGTGCGCGGTGTAGGCACATTATTTTCCACAAAAGCTATGGTAGTAAGCAATTTGTCGCCGCATGTTCTTGCTACCTCATAGCTATTAACCGTTTTGACTCCGGCTCTTTCAAGCAGAATAAGGCTGTACAGAGCTACAAAGTGGTCAATGGTGCGTTCAATAACCACTTCGGCTTCACCCGGTGCAATAACCTTACCTTCTTGCATATCGAACGCAATTTCGGAAGTATTTATTAGTAGCGGCTCTACTCCGAGTTTGCGTGCCGCCTCAATTAAAGCGTTTTCGTCTTCGCGCAGTTCCGTGTAGAGAATGCCAAGCTTTTTCCCCATATTAGTCTTCCTTCCCGGCGCTAGACGGTTTATGACTCTTGATAATCAGGTCAACGTTTTCCAGTGAAATCGGCTCAAGCCCTGCCGCGTGCCGCACTTTTTCAGTGATGATAGCAATGTCAGCATCGGACAGTTCTAGTTCTAATTCACGGACACGGGCGGCGATAGCGTGTTTGCCGGTGATACGGCTGGCAATATCGAGAGTTCGGCGTATACCGAAATCTTCCGGTCGTAGCACTTCGTAAGCCTGACTGTCCTGCAAAATCGCTTTAGTGTGGATTCCGGCTTTATGAGTAAAAGCATTCGGAGCGGTGATGGGCATATCATGTGGAATAGGCACGCCCAGAATGGTAGCTACCATTTTATCCAGTTTGGGCAATTCCACCAGATTATATTGCTTGACCAATTCTCGATCCAGCGAATAAAGTCGCGCTACCAATCCGCTCAGGGAGCAAATACCGTTGCGTTCGCCGATACCCATAACCGTAACATTAATGCAGTGTGCGCCGGCTTCCATCGCGGCAAGGGCATTTGCCACCCCACATCCGGTATCATTATGCCCGTGAAACTCCACTTTGAACCGGAAGCGTTTGGTAAATTCCAATATGCGGTCGTACACTTCAAACGGGGTTGCCCCTCCGACAGTATCCGGGAAATCCACCTGATCTACGCCGGCTTCATCCAACGCAGCGCAAATGTAAAGAAGGTCTTTAAGGTCGGTGCGGAAGGCATCTTCTGCGCCAAAGCGAGCGAAACGCCCTTTACTGTGTACATACTCTACCATATTACAGGCGAGTTTTGAAACTTCCTCAACACTTTTGCCGTGGCTGGCTTTCTGAAGGAACTTACTGGTACCCATGAAAAGGTTGATACCATATGCGCCAGTTTCGAGCGCCATATCCACATCTTCCTGATTGACGCGACAATGTACCAGCACTTTGCTGTTTGAATTTTTCTTTTTAAGTTGGCTTACCATAGTAGTAAGTTCTTCCAACGCATTTGGATAGCTGACGGGCGAACCTACTTCAATGTAATCAACACCGAACCGCGCCAATGCGGTGGCAATTTCGATTTTTTGTGGGAAAGAAAAATGGGCGCGGCTGAATTGCTCGCCCTCGCGTAACGTGGTGTCCAGAATCTCCACGCTTTTAATATTGGTGCGGCGCAGCGCTATGCCGTTCGCCACCTCGTTTTGTGGTTCGGTGTCCTCCATGGTACTCCTCAAAATAGGCGTTACTCTGATAAAAGTGGGCAAGAAGCCTTGATTGGCTAGAATACACTAATCCCTGCCAAGTCGCAACAATAATGGTTGTAATGTAGCCTCCACAAAATGCAGGCAAATGCTTTATGATGTTAAATGTCTAACAATAAAGGGCAGTCTTTGCGCTTAGTCAACCACAGTAAAGAAAAAGGATTTAGAAGCTGTTGCCAAAACAATTGTCTAAACTGCTTTTAGAGGGTAAAATATTTGTATCGTTTCGAGAAGAATTCCCGTATATTAGACGTGGAATTTCTGGCGTACCTTTAACGCATTTAGACAAGGCAAATGGCGATGGATGAGATTACCGAAGACGATATACTCTTAACCCCTGAAACAAACGGTGCAACGGTAAAACCCCGTAAAAACCGCCTGAAGAAGCATTCTGGGAAGTTGCTGGCAACCAGTTTATTGGCAACCAGCCTTTTGTTAGCTGCTTGCGCCGACCAAGATTGCACTTATATTTACAAGCAGGTCAACCAACCAACTTCCTCAGGTTTTACCGGTTCTACTAACCAGCAACCTGTTACCAATTGCTACAGTAGCGGCAGCCGTTATTATGGGAGCAGTTATGTTTATGTTGGATCTTACGGCAGTAGTGGCTGATAAATCTTTCCTATGTTAAAACCGGTTCAGTTGTTCCGGCGTTGGCGAGATGCCGCCGGTCCTTTATTCGGAATGAACGTGCCTGCTGCTCCTTTCTCGGAGATAGGAGCAATTATGAATCTTAGCAAGCACGATGCAGCCCAACCACGCGCTGATGAGTTATGCCATTCAATCGCGGTTACTTTGGCTAATTCAGAAGCGGGTGAGCTTGTAAAAGCGGGGGGGGCAGCTTTCGTTCTTGATTTACCCGGCTTTATCTCAGTCGGAACCGGCGCATATTTGCAAGCAGAAGGAATTGCTCCGGTTCTATTGTTGGCATCCTTTTATTATGCTAATGCCTTTATTGATGGGCGTTCCTCCCTTCCTAATCTCGCTTACTATGGCGCTATCCTAGGGGGATATAGTGCAGAAAAAGGATTAGCTTTTTTACTTGAGCGTGAACGTCTTCCCTATCCTGAGCCAGATAAGCTCGCTCTTATTGGGCAGTTCGATAACCGTTATGCTCTGGGAGAAAAGTATTTTCCTCCATTTGAGGTATTGCAGGTCAAGGGAATCCGGGCTTTGGTGGATGTTCGCCCGCTTGGTGAGGAGGTCTTGCCAGATTTGTTTGATTATTATGAGCTTGCTGCTGAGGCGGGTTTTGATATTTACTCTTCCCGGCTTAATATTCCTTTCAAGTAAATACGTTACATAACAGAAGCAAAAAATTGTATAGCTTAATTGAACGGCTGCTAAAAATATACCCACGCCGCTACGCAACAATGGCAGTAGCTTTTAATGACCGTGCCGCTATTTGCGATCAACTTATTGAGAGTCGGGTAGAAGGTCAGATTTATACTGGTCTGAATGGTCTGGTTTTGACTGCCTATGAAAAGGATAGCCTGATAAAGTTGACGAGCCTGTTTGCCAGCATTATGAGTAAAGCGATGGGCATCATTGTAACTGAACTGTCCGATACAGAGCTTGAAGAACTGGGCTGGCCCCCCTCACTGGCATACGCGCTACGACATGAACCGCCAAATCGCTGGCTGACTCCAATCGGGCGTTTGGATTTTGGATTGGATGAATCCGGCAATTGGCAATTGATGGAGTATAACAGCGATACGCCAAGCGGTTCGCAGGAAGTTACAGATGTAGAAGCGCGTCTTTGGAAAGCATTGCGTTGTTGCGAAGGGGTAGCACGGCTTAATCCGCTTATTGGTGAAAATATGCTAGAAGCCTTACATCAAGAAGCGCGTTTTTTGCCTGTTCCGCCGGGATATGCCTCGGCTGAAGGTCCCATGCGCCCTCCTCGCGTGGGTTTTATGGTGCGGGGGCGGTATCTTACCGATCTAGCGCAGGTAATGTGGTACAAGCGTGGTTTGGAGGCGCGTGGTCTGGAGTGCGTAGTGGGCGACCCTAACAACCTTTCGTTGGTTGGCAATCGGATATATCTACTTGGAGAACCAATAGATGCGCTCTATCGCCTGTTCCCGATTGAATTTCTCTCACAAGAGCCGCTTTTTGCCGCTTATTTGCAGGCTAACCTGACGGGCGCGCTAAAATGCCTGAACAACTTGCGTGGGTTTTTGGCACAATCAAAGGCGATAATGGCATGGGTGTGGCATGAGCGTGATAATTATGTTCTTTTCACCGCAGATGAGCGCAAAGCAATTTACAGTAGCTTGCCCGAAACCTATTTACTGAATGCTTTACCCCCTAATTTTGAGCGAGGCGATTATATCATCAAGGAATTTTATGGGCGAGAAGGGGCAGAAGTTTATAACGGGGCAGAATTGAGCGATAGTGATTGGCAGGAAATCAGGGATTACCACACTTATATTGCCCAACGCCGTATAAATCTTTCGGCAGTGCCGCACGCGGTGGTAAACCTTGCTAGAGAGGTGCAACAGACTGAAGTTTACCCTTGTGTGGGTAGTTTTGTAATAGGCGGTGATTGGGGAGGCTGCTATACGCGGGTAGGTGGGCGTATAACTACCGCACAGGCGCAATTTATACCTACCTTGCAGGAGGTGTGATAATGAACTTGGCAGGCACACCACAGCTTGATTTCGCCGAAATTGCTCGATTGGTGAATACCAATTACGGCGTGGAAGTATGGGGCGAGATTGAGGAATTGAACGAGCGGGACGGGCAGCGTGTTTTGAAATGCAATATTCTGGATGGTAAGCCTCTGATAGTGAGGCTGTGCGTGCCTATCCGCCGTTACGAAAGAGTGTTGTCCGATACTGGGGCTTTGCTGCGGTTGAGTCGGGGTGGGTTTCCAGTGCCACATTTGCGCCTGACGGTAAAGGGCGAGCGGATTTTCCAATGGCAAACGGGCTGCTGGGCGTATGTGCTGGATTATATCGAGGGCGAGCAGCCGGAAATGGATTTGCCTACCCTTAATTATCTCGCCGGATTGCTCGCCGAAATTCATGATTTGGTACATACTACCGCCGAATATCCGGCATTGGTAAATTGGCTGGAAGAATTGCCTGTCAGTATTGAACGCGCCGAACGCTCCAGTTTGCATCCGCAATGGGGCAAAATTGCCCGCGAGGTGGCGGATAATTTGCGAAGCCTGCCAGACCTGAGCGTTTTGCCGCTTGGCTTGATTCATACTGATGTGCATGAGGGCAATATGTTGCGTACCTCAGACGGTGAACTCTTCTTGATAGATTGGGAAGATGCGGGTTTGGGGGAGATGGTTTTCGATATGGCGTTGGTGTTGGGCTGGAACTGTGTTTGGCCCAAAAACACTTTTATATCGCTGTTCGGTTCGCGTTTGCCAGACCGTTATGATTTTGATGAGGAATACAGCTGCGCTTTTCTGAGAGCCTACCAGAAAGTACGCAAGCTTGGTGAGCAAGAAGTGAACTTATTAGGGGCGGCAATTCGCTTTGTAATGGGATGGTTTGCGGCTCGCGATATTGAGCGTGAAATTATCTCCCCCGGTATCTCGGATGGGTTAGCAATCACCAATTGGGCGATAATGCGTAGTGTTACTCCACTTTGGGAGCGGAAACTAGCGCAGTGGGCGGTTGAAACTGCCGGATAATACGCATATACCGTTGCAACCTCTATTGCTCTGATTATTATCTCTATCTCCCGATTAGGCTTTGGATTGTCAGAGATTAAACCAAGCCGTTTTCACGGGCATAGATAATGGCTTGGATGCGGTCACGTAAACCCAACCGGGATAAGATACTTGAAATATGGTTTTTGACCGTACCTTCACTGATGGAAAGAGAGCGAGCAATTTCGCCGTTGGAAAGCCCCTGTGAGGTTAGCTTTAACACTTCCAGTTCGCGGTCTGTCAATCCCGCATTAGTTGGAGTAGGGTTTTGCGAGGTAGGAGATTGAGAACGGTTGCTTGCTGAAGGATTGCTAAGAGAAGCCACAACTTTAAGCGCAACTGCAGGGTCAAGTTGGTAAATCCCATTGTGAGCGGCTATTACTGCCTGAGCTAGGTCGTTTTCTGGGATGGTTTTGAGCAAATAACCGCTGGCTCCCGCTCTCAAAGCGTCGATTACATATTCCTCATCATCAAAAGTAGTCAGCATCAAAATTTTACATGCTGGGAATTGGCGTTTGATTAGAACAGTAGCGGCTACTCCATCCATTACAGGCATCCGAACATCCATCAAAATAACATCGGGATTAAGTAAGCGGGTTTTTTCTAACGCTTCCTTACCATTAGCAGCCGTTCCGACCACTTCAATTCCAGCTTGCAAGCTAAGTAAAGAAGCAATACCCTCTCGCAACAAACGTTGGTCATCGGTTATTAGTAGCCGCACAGGTGAGTTTTGATTTGGAGATGAAGTAGCCACAGGTATAATTGTCCTCAAGAATAAGCTAGGCTCTGTTGAGGTTTTTCCATAGAGGTTGCCGATATTTTACAGACCTTAGCGACCAGACGAGTTCCTTTTCCGGGCTGGCTATCCAGTAGAAATTCACCCTCGACGATTTCAAGGCGTTCCTGTAACCCCAGTAACCCGTAACCACTACTCTGCCCGGTTGACAAGTTTTGCAAATCAAATCCCTTACCGTTATCCTCAAGCGTTAGTTCAGCCACGTGTACATCAAACTTCAATTGCAATCTAGCTCGACTAGCGTTGGAATGGCGTTGCACATTGGTTAGCCCTTCCTGTGCCACCCGATAAAGCACCATCAAAACCTGTTTTGAGAAACCAGCTTCGCTTCCGCTTATTTCAAGCTCAATTTTTAACTGTTCATTTTGCAGATTTGCTACCAATATCGGCAATTTCCTTTCAAGTGAAAAGAGTTCTTGACTGGTACGCAACGATTTTATCGACTCGCGCACATCTTGCAAAGCTTCGTTTGCCAAGCGGCGGGCATCGGTTAAGGCTTGCTCAGCTTCTGTAGGATTCTTCTCTTTAAAAGCTCTGGCTTTTCCTAGAAGCACGCTTATAACGGTAAGATAATGTCCTAAGCTATCATGAATATCACGGGCTAGTCGGTTACGCTCCCTAGTTGCGGCTAATTCCTCTACCTGACGCTGTGATTGCTTTAACTCTTTCAATAGTCGCTCGGCGTTTGTCCGGCTGATTTTTTCACGGCGAAGAGTATAAGCAGTGGTTATAATAAAAATGAGGCAGATGGTAAAAATATTTATAAACGGCAAGGGTCTGGGCATTTCAGAAGCGATTGGCGCAAAGAATAATACTCGAATTGCAAAAACCAGCCAAGTTAGTAACCCTACACCGATTCCCACCCTACTTCCGAAATATATTAACGCCGAGAATGGGATTATCAGATACATAAAAAGGGTAATTTCATTTGGATTCACTACTGAAATAAGCGCCACCAACCCGACCCGCAGCAGAAAATAACCGATAGCTACTCGTTTTGGTATTTCTTCGCCCCAACGCCAATATTCATAACGGTCAATTGCCAGCAGAATAAAGGTAGCTACAACCAACGCTGTTATTTGCCACCACCCAAAAACATGGTAACTGCTGCCGTAAAAATTACGATCATAAAAAAGGCTTAGGCAGGCTCCGAGGTAGATTGGAGTTGAAATCCAGTCAAAGGGTTTGGAAATTACCCAATTATACCAGTGTCGGGAATTCCTCCCAAGGGGTATATTTTTCTCGTCGGGTTGAAATTCTAATTTGGTTTGGGAATTTTCCAAAAATTTGCTACCTAGCATAAAACAAGTACCTCATCTGGGATTTAACTATAGCAGAGGAAATCGGAGAGAACAATATGCCGTAAGTCACATTACTACAGACATATTCAAAATATGCCGACAGCCACATCAAAAATATCAGATTTTCTATTATGCTCAATACTGTAAATAAATTTCAAATCTAGCTTATGGCTATCAATCAGAAAGGGAACCGATGTATAAAACTGGTATCAAGCTTGTCTTACTAGCACTTTTGTTAAGTACGATGACTCTTAGTGCTTGTGGCGACAATACCGCGACTATCTCACCTGCTACAACCGCCGCCCCAACGCCAATTGCTACAACCACAACTGCTGTGGCTGCAAATACCGCGGCTGCATCAAAACCGTTGCGCAACTCTCGCTATTGCGAAGTGATACCGGTCTTTCAGGAATCTGGCAAACTGGCTCAGTATGTGTATAACACCCAAGGGTTGAGTGATTGCCCACAAGATGCTTGGAAAGCTTTAAACGCAACTGATTTAGCAAAAAGTCTTGGCGCGTTACAAGTTACGCTGAATGGTCCACGCTATTGGATGATGGATCAGGTTATTGCAAGCGGTGATAGTGCAGCTGGAGAAGTAAAAACCTTTGGTGACCTGAAAATGCAATTGCGGGCAAAAATCGAAATTCCGGCAGGTACTACAATGGCAGGTCCCTATTCCGAAAATATCATTCAGCGCAATACCGAATATGTGTTTTTAAGTGGCAAGCCCACCTTTCAACTTGTTTCTCCTAATGGAGACACCTATGTTATGCAAACATATTCGCAAATTATTGACCCTAAGCTTTCTATAGATGATTTAGCAAATCTCGGTACACGGCTGAAACTGCCAACAGGCTGGCAATTCAAAATCGTTACTCCTGATCAAGACCTGCATTTGGTGGCAAAAGGTGCGGCATATCTTATACAGGACGACCTCACCAATTCTTATCAGAAGGTTACAAAATAGGAGCAGCGCTTCAGAAATAATAAAATCCATTAAGCGGCACAGGATATAAAACGGTGTCGCTTAATATTTCATATATAGCGGTAAGAGTGTCACTACAATAATTCGATCATTTTAAAACTATAGATTGCGAGGAATTTAATGAGAGTTTTTGGCAGGATTGCAGTAAAATTCCGCTACTTAGTGGTGTTAATCTGGGTAGGTGTAACAATGGGATGTGTGACTTTTTTGCCCTCACTCAGCTCAGCAGCGTTCTTAATAGTGACAACAGTGCCTTCTTACCATCAGACGCGCCGAGTTTACACGCTTTGCAATTGGACAATCCTTTCCAAGCTACCGGAGGCGCTACCACTCTGTTGGTGGCTTCTCGTAATGACGCGCAGCTAAGCGCCGATGACCAAACAGCCTTTGCTACTATACTTACTTCCGTAAAAAGTGTAGCGCATGTTAAAAACGTGCGTGATCAAGGCATTTCCAGTGATGGAAAAGCACATAAAGCCTTGCTTGAGTTTGATATTGGTACGGGCAGTCCTGATGCGGAAAATATAATAAATACTATCCGCACCAAGTTTACATCACAAAATCTACCAACCGGATTAAGCTTCAATCTGACCGGGCAATTAGCCTCAACAGTGGATAATAACAAGGCATCAGCCGATGCTCAACGTCTTACCCAGACCCTTTCAAATTTGGCTATTCTAATCATGTTAGTTCTGGTGTATCGCGCTATACTAGCGCCGATACTTACCCTCCTAGTGCCTGTTTTGGTTTTGTCGGGACCGGTAATTGCCGGGCTGGTGACGACCGGAATCATTCAGGCTTCCAGCGTAACACAAGCCATCCTGACAATTCTGGTTTTAGGCGCAGGTACGGATTATGGTATGTTTCTAACTCTCAGAATGCATGAGGAATTACGCTTTATATCGCCAACAAGAAGTGGTCGAAAAAGCAAAGAATTTGCAGATAAGATAAACTCGACTTTAGACTTTCGCTTCTGTGATTTAGAAACAGGTCTAATTAGAGGCGAAAGTCTAAAATAAACGCGATATATTCTAGGGATATATGCCCAATGCTTCTAGTCCGGTGGTTTCGGACAGACCCGCTAGAAGGTTCATATTTTGGATTGCTTGCCCTGCCGCACCCTTGACCAGATTATCTATCACCGAGATTACTACCAGCCGCCCTGCTTCAGTATCAACAGTGGGGTAAAGGAAGCAATAGTTTGAGCCGAACACCTCTTTAGTGGTTGGAGGGGTGGCAGCTATACGAACGAACTGTTCCCCGGCGTAGAAGCTACTATAGAGGGCGCGAATCGCGGCGGTAGGATTGGCTGTGTTTTGCTCCAGCCATTCGGGGGAGAGCCGCGCCGAGCAAGTTGCCAGCATCCCGCGTGAGAGTGGCATTAGGTGTGGGGTGAAAGATACCGTAACCTTAGCCTGTTGGTTTACATCGGTTAAAATCTGGGTAATCTCAGGGGCATGGCGGTGTCCCTCCAAACCGTAGGCGCAGGCGCTGTCGTGCATTTCGCTATAGTGTAGGTTTTGCTTCAAGCCGCGCCCCGCCCCGCTTGTGCCGGAGAGGGCGTTAATTATTACATAGGGTTCAATAATTTTTTCAGTCAGTGCGGGTGCAAGCGCAAGGCTGCTGCAAGTGGGATAGCAACCGGGATTGGCAACTAATCGGGTATTAGCGGTTACTTGCTTGCGATAAAGCTCTGGCAAGCCGTAGAAGGCTTCTGGTAAGATGTAGGGGGCGTGATGCTCACCATACCATTTTTCGTAAGTGGCGCGGTTGCGTAGGCGAAAATCTGCCGATAAATCTATGATACGGGTATTGGGTGCTTGCTCGAATATTTCGGCGGCGCGTTCGGCGGAGGCATGATGGGGCAAGCCTAGAAAGATAAAAGCGGCTTCCGCGGGGCGTTCGAGCTTTTCCTTGACGTTCAAGCCCAAGGGGGCGAGGTGTGGAAAGACGCTGCCGAGCGGTTGTCCTGCCGCGCTACGTCCTTCCAGTTCCAGTAATTCCACCTGCGGGTGGCGCACCAATAGCCGTACCAGTTCGCTGCCGGTATAGCCCGTTACGCCGACTATCGAAACTTTGATTTTATTTTCCATTTTGCCTTTTCCCAAAAATAATATTACGAATCAGTGTAGCTAAGCTGAGCATAGGCGGATGAAAAGCCAAAGCCCAATTGATTTTGCCGTTTTTGGCGGCTTTTTCAAAGCGAAGAACGCTATTTGCTACTACTCCATCTAAATCTATAAAAGCTATTTTAGCCATATCATTTTCGAATTACCTTGCGTAGGTAGCGCATATCTTCCCCAGTGATTCCGCCAAATAGCGCCAATCCACCCAAAAACACCGCCATACCTACGATAATTGTAACAAAGAAATTATTGAAGCCAAAGACCACCGTGATAAGCGTCAACGCCGCCATCATTACCAGAGTAGCGGCAGCAGGACGCGCCATCGTTTTAAAGAAGGGAATCGGTGCAAATATTCGGCGCATTAGGATGGCGTAGATTACCAGCAAGGTTACTTCGGTGGCGATGGTCATGGCGCTGGCAGCTATATAGCCGAAGAAGGGGATGAAAATCAGGTTTCCGCCAATGTTTACTCCGGCGGTAATCAGAACGGCTATTGTAATATAACGTTGCTTGTCCAGCGCAATCAGTACATATTGAGTGACACCGTTTATGTAGCTGAAGGGCAAGAACCAAATTAGGATTTGCAAGGCGATTGCGCCACCGGGCAGAAATTTGTCGCCGAACGCTGCGCCGATAAGGTCGTTAGCTACAAAAAGAGTCCCGGCTGAAATTGGCAAGCCTATGATAATCAATAGGCGCAAAGCTTCGGAATAAGCACGCATTAGGTTTTCCCGCGAGTCGCGGCTATAGGTGCTGAAAAGCGGGAACAACGCCAATGTGATGGCAGATGGGAAAATTAACAGCGCGTCAATAAACTTGTAACCGGAGTTATACAAACCGACCTCTATATCGCCCCGGAAAGGAAAGAGCAAGAATACATCGCTTTTGAACATTATGCTGATGAGGAAGCCATTCAACATCAAGGGGAAGGCACTTTTTAGCATAGCAGGTACAAGCGTACGCTCGAAGCCTTTGCGAATATCCGGTTTGATTACCTCACGGGTGAAAATAGTCCACAGCGAGGACATTGCTATTAGGTTGACCGCAATCGAGGTGGCGGCAAGCCCAGCCACGCCCCAACCGATGAGCAATGTGCCTAGTCCAAGCGGTACTTTGATGATTGAGCCAAGAATCTGATTTGCCGCCAAATATTCAAACTTTTCGTTACCACGGAAAGCCGCCGAGAGCGTGCCGGAAACCGCGCTAGGCATCATGCCTACCATTAACAGGGCAACCGCCAGCGCTATATCCCCGGTCATTTCTCCGGTGAGGCTGAAGCCGCCCACCCACAGCATAGCGATAGGCAGCGACAGGGCGGAGAAACTCAGGCGCGTTACCAGCATAGTGCTGAAATAGCGGTTGGTGTTGGCGGGGCTGCGGTCGCGGGCTATTTCGCGTGTGACCAGCGTTTCCAGCCCGAAATCTGCTAGCGTATTGAAAAAGAGCCAAGTAGTTACGGCGAAAGTATAACGCCCGTTACCTTCAGGACCGAGCAGACGCAGAGAGATAAAGGCGAAACCGAAATCTATAACCTTGCCCGCCAGTTGTGCAAACATAGGTGTAACGCTGTTTTTTACGATGCGCCGCAAGGGGTGGTCGCCCTCGTCCTCGCGATAGAAGCGCACCCAGCCTAGTACCAGCAGAATCATTGCCATGCTGGCAACCGAA
This sequence comes from Candidatus Chlorohelix sp., assembly GCF_037138995.1. Classification (NCBI taxonomy): domain Bacteria; kingdom Bacillati; phylum Chloroflexota; class Chloroflexia; order Candidatus Chloroheliales; family Candidatus Chloroheliaceae; genus Candidatus Chlorohelix; species Candidatus Chlorohelix sp. The sequence continues at coordinate 69,768 of NZ_JBAXHI010000008.1, forward strand.
AGGAAGGTGGCATATAGCCCTAGTGTAAAGGAGAGCGGATTGTAGCGTAGGCGCAAGGTTATTATACTCGTTTTGGAAGGCGGTTCGAGGCTGATTTTGCGCCAACCCTCCGAGGTACTTACCAACTTTGCTTCGCTGAATTTGTTCGGTTCGTCAGGGAGGCTGTATTGTGCTTGCCAACCGCTATCGTACTGCTCTGGAACTGTCATTTCAATGCTGCGGGACGTGCCAGAGTCTATTTGCAGGGTGTAGCGCAAGTCGGTTTCGCTCACTTGCCGAAGACCCAATAGAGTTGCGCCCTTTATTTGCGGTTCGAGTTTGGTAGGAGCGCTGTAATTGAGGGGTTGGTAAGCTAGGCGTGGGAATAGTTGGGGACCTGCCAGCCCCAGCGCCAAAGCCAACACGATTATTGCCCACAGCAAGCCGCCAAAAATCGCTTTGCTTTTCCATTTGCCTGACTTAGCTTGAGCCAATATTAGCCATAGGCTTACCCCACCCAATAGGACAAGTGAAAGGCTAGTTTCTACCGCCAACGTTATAAAGCCAAGCGCCAACCCTAGACCCAACATTTTTATATAACGGCGAGAGCAAAGAGGCAGCCAGATAGACAGCGGTAGCCATGCCATTGCTGCCATATAGTCCGGGCGTAAAGCGGGTAATCCCACCAGAATCAGCGCGAACCCGGCTAACGTCCCAATGATACGCCCTGTTTTGCTCGGTATCCGCTTCGCCAATAGCCCGATTCCTACCAGCGCGATCCACAGATGGAAGGCGGTGAATAGTAATATATTCAAGTTTACATAATATAATACAGAAAAGGGATATAACATTGGAGCGGAACTGGATGCCAGCAGCGGGTGATTGTTGTACCATAACGGGGGTTGGCGTTCAAGCAAGAGGGAGCGGGCAGCGTCCCAATCATTTAGGAAAGTGGCATCTACCGCCTGTGTAGGTATTACGGCAACACTCATAACATTTTGGGAAGAGATTAGACCGGGAAGGCAGGCGATAAATGCGAGTAATAAAAGCGCCAACGCCAGAAAAATACTGCGCTTTGAATAATAGCGAGTCGTGGTGGGGGTTATATTATTCTTGCCGGGTGGAGTATGAGTTTGCACCCTATGGCTGGAAGCCCCGACTCTCTCGCAGGAACTTTACAGCTTCCGCGATTTCGTTTTCACCTTTGGCTTCGTCACGGCGACCAAGGAACCAACGTACCACCAACAGAACTACCAACACTTTTAGCAGATTTGGTAATTGGGTGAATTTATCCCGCTGGCTTGCACTGTAGCGAGCAAAACCCAGCGATGTTCGCGGTTTTTTGGCGGCGGCTTCCCGTTCACTCTGTTTTTTGACAGCTTGCTTATCCAGCGTTTTGATAGCTTTCTGCCCGGCTGCCAGAGTCTTTGTATCTAATTTAACTGATTTTGCCATAAGATTCTTTCCTGTTGCACGGTTAACAGATAAGGTATCTTAGCATTTTAAATAGCAGGGCGCAAACGAGCTAAAGCTTATTGGACTGTGAGGAACGCTCAAAGTCGGTAACTGATGCTCGACTTTGAGCTATTAGAGAAGCGATTTATACGGAAGTGGGTAAAGGTGCAACCGGATTACCGGAACCGGCTTTGCGGTCACGGCGTGCCACGCCTGTTTCGTAGGCAGCATCAATCACCGCTTTAGCCACACTTACGCCCACCCTGCGATCAAAGACGCTGGGTATGATATAGTCGGGACCTAGCTCATCATCGCTAATAATTGATTGAATAGCGCGTGCTGCCGCCAATTTCATCTGGTCATTAATCTTGATGGCTCGGCAATCCAACGCGCCTCGAAATATACCGGGGAAGCACAGCACATTGTTAATCTGGTTGGGGTAGTCGCTGCGTCCGGTTGCCATAACTGCCACATAGGGTGCGGCATCCTCAGGCTGGATTTCGGGAGTTGGGTTGGCAAGGGCGAACACAATCGGGTCGTGTCCCATCTGCTTGAGATGTTCAACAGTGACAGTACCGGGACCGCTCAAGCCTAGGAACACATCTGCGCCTTTCATGGCATCCATTAAAACGCCGCGTTCGCCTTCAAAGTTAGTATGTTCAGCGTACCATTCTTTGGCAACATTCATATCTTCGACGCGCCCCTTATAAACTGCGCCGCGTCGGTCACAACCAATGATATGCTGTACCCCTGCTGCCATCAGGATTTTGCTGCAAGCTACTCCGGCAGCGCCAATCCCGTTTACCACTACTTTTATCTCGCCGATATTCTTGTTTACGACTTTAAGGGCGTTTAAAAGGGCAGCTAACACCACTACCGCTGTACCATGCTGGTCATCGTGCATTACCGGAATATCGAGTTCATTAATCAGCCGCTCCTCGATTTCAAAACAACGTGGGGCAGATATATCTTCGAGGTTGATACCGCCAAAAGTCGGTGCTATGGCTTTTACAGTCTGGATTATCTCTTCGGTGTTTTGGGTTGAGAGGCAGATTGGGAAAGCGTCCACCTGACCAAATTCTTTGAAGAGCATGGCTTTGCCTTCCATAACGGGCATTGCCGCTTCGGGTCCGATATTGCCAAGACCCAAAACCGCAGTGCCATCGGAGATAACCGCTACGGTGTTGCCCTTGATGGTTAGAGAATAGACCTTGCTCTTATCCTCGGCGATGGCGTTGCAAACCCGCGCGACACCGGGGGTATAAGCCATGCTCAACTGGTCACGGGTTTTAAGCGGGATTTTAGAGTTAACCGAAATTTTTCCGCCAAGGTGAAGAAGAAAAGTGCGGTCGCTGACATTAATAATATTTACATCCTCAATGGCAGCAACATTTGAAGAAATTTCATCGGCGTGCTGCTCAGAGCCAGCCGCTACCGTAATATCACGAACCATTTTGTCACGGCTTGCCTGTACTATATCAATTGCGCCGAGGTCTCCACCGGAGTTGGCGATGGCAGCCATTACCTGACTCAACATCCCTACCCGGTTAGGGATTTCAATTCGCAGCGTAAAACTGTAACTGGCATTCGGGGTGATATTCATTTTTTCGCACCTGTAAAAGAATAATGAGGTTAAGAGAACTTCGCTTCACTTCATCGTGGATTAATCAAGATTATATCATACACTAGGAAAGTGTGAATAACGTAAATAAAAGTTCAAATAAAGTTAAAGCGATAAATTTCGTCTTGATTTGGGTTTGGGCAATATGCTAAAATAAATTGCATATATTTTGTGCAAGATGTACATAAAATGGAGGGAATGTGATGACTCTCGCAGCAAACCGCCTCAACGGTGAGGCAGCGGCAATGTCGCCTGCTAAGGAGACGCTACCATCGTATTCAAATGAAATAATTATAGTAAAAGAAACTGTCAAAGCTCGCTCACCTTACGAGATAGCGCAAGAACAGTTTTTTTATGCGGCAGATAAACTGTGTTTGGATGATGGATTGCGGGAAATACTGTCAGTACCGCAACGAGAATTAAAGGTTAATTTTCCAGTACGTTTGGACGATGGGCGTATCAAAGTGTTTACCGGCTATCGGGTGCATCATAATAATGCTCGGGGACCGGTTAAGGGCGGGATTCGATACCATCCTAACGTTTCTATGGATGAAGTGCGTGCGCTTGCAATGTGGATGACGTGGAAATGCGCGGTGGTCAATCTACCATATGGTGGAGCAAAGGGCGGCGTGGTGATAGATGCCACTCAATATTCACAACGTGAACTGGAAAGATTGACTCGCCGTTTTACAACAGAAATCTCTATATTAATCGGACCTGAAACCGATATTCCCGCTCCTGATGTGGCGACAAACCCGCAAACTATGGCGTGGATTATGGATACTTACTCGATGCACCATGGAAGAGGTATCACCGGGGTGGTTACAGGCAAACCGATTGTTGCAGGCGGTTCGCTGGGGCGCGTGGAAGCGACTGGACGAGGGGTTAGCGTATCGGCGCGGGAAGCGGCAAAAACAATAAATCTGTCTCTTCCAGCTACTAGGGTGGTGGTGCAGGGCTTTGGTAATGTCGGCTCGGTTTCGGCACGCCTAATGCATGAGATGGGTTGCAAGGTAGTTGCGGTTAGTGATGTTTATGCTGGTCTCTATAACCCGAAAGGCATAGATATTCCGGCGCTACTCGAATATACCCGTACCACCCCGAATAATACAATATTGGGTTATCCTGAAGCTGATGCTATTTCAAACCTTGAAGTCTTGACCTTACCTTGCGATATTCTAATACCGGCAGCGCTTGAGAATCAACTGACCGCGCAAAATGCCAATGCGGTACAAGCGAAACTAATAGTAGAAGGCGCGAACGGACCCACTACCCCTGAAGCGGATCACATTTTCCGGGATAGGGGAATCTTACTGGTTCCAGATATTTTAGCCAATGCGGGTGGCGTGACGGTTAGTTACTTTGAGTGGGTGCAAGACCGACAGGCTTTCTTCTGGACGGAAGAGGAAATTAACCGAAAATTGGTTGATGTGATGGCAAATAGTTTTGCACAGGTACATAGCATTTCGCAGCGCGAGAAAACCGATATGCGTACAGCGGCTTATTTGCTGGCAATAGGGCGCGTGGCGGATGCTACCAGCATACGTGGAATTTATCCCTAATATTGATTACGCAGTTTTTTGTGGCGCAAAGCGACGGGTGTAAAGCTCGTCGCTTTTATAAGCCGAAACAAAGTAAAGTAGGCAAAGGCTAGGCTACTTCATTTTCTAACAATAATATTGGCATGTTGGTAGAGCTATCGGTTTGTAAAATACCGCTCAACAGCTTCATGTCATCTTGGCTCTTTTGAAGCTCCCCCATTATTTTAAGCAGTTCGACTTTAAGTAAATCAAAGTCTTCGGGAGTCATATTACGAACTGAACCACATAACTCTAGTGTAAGTGATGCTGTGAGCAGATAATTTGCAATCTCATGATTATAGTGGCGCAACCGTTGTACAACATTTTGCGCTACAGAATTTTTATTCATTGTTCTGACCTCAATGCAAAATAGTAAGGATACCTTTAAAAGCTATTTACTTTTAACAGATCCATTTTACCAGTTGCACCCTATATCAATAAATATATTTTAATATAATTAATGTTAACCTGCTATGAGAACATGGTCATAGGAATTAAGTACTAGAAAAATTATTTTCGGGTAAAATTCTCATATATATTTATTCATATTGATTTTACAAATGGAATTTAAAAAAATAAAGGATAGAATTTCCAACAACTTTTTACTTTGGAAGATTCGCTAGAATTGTTGCTCCGCCTGTTCAAAATACTATAGGTGTAAATTGCACATGGGGATAAGTTTAGTCTGAAGGGTAGCGAATATAAAGCGTTGGACGAGAGCAAGGCAACGGGTTTCGGAGTTTTAAGAATCAGCCGTTCAAAAGGCGACGCGCCAATTCCAGCGCTTCTTCTGTGGTGCTGATTTCGCCTACTGCTTGGCTTTCTTCGATTTCACGTAAGATTTTGCCAAGCTGCGGTCCCGGTGTCAGCTTCAGTTCCTGCATTAATGAATGTCCGTCCAGCAGGCGCGGCTTATCTACCAACTTTTCCTCAACCGGTCCCAGATATTTACGAGAAAGCCTGTCGGTAAAATGCAGGTGATGATTCCAGCTTTTTAGCTGTCGCGCCTGTGCAATCCGGGGACCGACTACTGCCGCATGGTCTGCAAGCGAGAGCGGCATCATTTCAATTTGTACCGGGTTGGTATCCTTGAGAAAACGAAAGATGGCACGGTTGCTGACTCCACTGCCGCTTTTCACATCGTAATTGGCTTTTAGCATTCCTATACGCATATGGTTGTCTACCATTGTGGTGATGCCTTCAACCATCTGGCGGCTGAAATGAAATCGCTCAAGGATGGTGCGTGCCATTTGCGCCCCTACCTGCGCGTGATGGTAGAAGTGGATTTCGCCATCGCTATCCACGTTACGGGTGCGAGGTTTGCCGACATCATGGAGTAGCGCACTCCATAGCAGCCACAGGAATCGTTCTTGCTCTCGTCCGTGAAGTTGCGCCAAAATTTCTGACCAGTGTGCAATATAATTTTCAGGACGCTCCGCCATTATCATTTCATCGGCGCTTTGTCCGCGATAATTAGGACGCACCAACCATTCCACCCGGTCAACCGTTACCAAGCTGTGATTCCAGACATCGTAATAGTGGGCGTTCATTTGGATATTGCCTTTGCCCTCGCCTAGTTCGGGGATGAGCAGCGAGAGCAATCCGCATGAGTCGAGCAGACGTAGGCTCTCGATTACGCCGCCTGCTAGCAAGATTTTGTTCAGTTCTGTCGCGCAGCGTTCGCCAGCTGACTGTTTGATGAGAGGGGCGTTGCGCCGGAAGATTTCAAGCGCATCTGCGGTAAGTTGCCAATCTACACCGGAACTGGATAGCTGCGCCTTGAGGCGGATTCCCCTTAACATACGCAAAGGGTCACTAATGATGTTTGCTTCGCGGATGGGGCGAATCAGACGCGCTTTTATATCTGCCAGACCGCCGCACAGGTCAATTACGGTTGCCTCCAACCCATGCTCTAGGAAATCGGGCAGCGCAATAGCAAGGGCGTTTAGGGTGAAATCGCGCCGTAGCAAATCGGCAGTGATGTCATTTTGCTGAAGGGCGGCAAAATCGAAGTAGAAATGTTCATCGCCTGATTTAAAGACGATGCGTGCCACGCCATTCTCGGTATCGAGCGGGAAATAGGAGATTTGCCAGCCTGAAAGGTGTGCTTGGATGGCGTTGGAGAACCGACGCGCCATTGCCAGTGCTTCAGCAGGAGTGCCGCTGACCGCTAAATCAACATCATCCGCCGGACGAGATAGCAGGGCATCGCGCACCCACCCGCCCACCAACCAAAGCGAGTCTGAATCAAACAGCTTGGCGGCTATTTCCAGCGCGGCTTTTTGCGGTTTAGAAAGAGGGTTGCACATAATTTTTCTTAGCTTTTGCGCTTGTTATAATGGCTATCACTTCGGACGAGCGGTTGGGCAGCGCGACTTTTAGGGTTGTTTCGAGTCGGCTTTTTTACTTGCGACAATCCTTGCGATTCGGCTAAGACGACAACTTCAGCAGGGTTAAAATAGTTGATTTTGGCATAGGGTCCGAAATCCGGGTCGTTGAAGAAATAGATACGCCCGCTTATTGCCTGTTCCTTTTCCATCTTAGCGATAAAATGCCACTTGCCTAGTCCGCTACCAGCCAACCAGCCACCTACGAAACTCCCCAATGAAAGCCCGACCAAATCGGTAAGCATGTAGGTGAGTATCAGAACGGCGATGAATATCACCACTAGACGGGTGATGTGGTAATTCATGAAGGGTAGCCCGTTGCGGGTCGGTTCGGCAGCGGGCATTTTATTGAGTCGCGTGATTTCAGTTTTGTTCCAGTTTTGCTCTTTGTTCAGGTTCAGGTAAAGTTGCGTGGCGAGCATAACACGTAAAAAATACCAGACTGCGCCAAAACTTAGAAACGAAACAAGCGCACCGATGAGCGACTCCCCGATTTGGGCTGAATCTCTGAGTAGCAATATCCATTCGGCTGTACCAACGATTGCAACGATTACACCACCCAAAATATTACTCATCGCCACTTTGCGTATGTGATTAAGCCTGTACATTGGTTTATTTCTCTTTCAAGCCTATATTATTTTGTCAGTCCGCACCTCAATATTATCCGGGCTTACGAGGGATTTGTCCAGCTTATGCTATAATCGGCGCATGTATTGCACTCAACTATATCTCAAAGATTTTCGCAATTACCGCAAGCTGGATTTGTCGCTTTCGCCCGGTTTGAGTGTGTTTCAGGGTGAAAATGCGGCGGGTAAGACTACTCTGCTGGAAGCGATTTATATGCTTGCCACTACTAAATCTGCGCGTGCCGGAAGTGATCAAGAACTGGTGAATTTGGCAGCAGAACCCCAGTTTGGAGTACCCGCTTTTGCTCGCCTCCATGCCAAAGTTCAGCGTGCCGAAGACGAACTGGAGGCGGAGATAGTGATTACCCGTGATGCGCCAGCGGGCGAAGAACTGGAGCAACCTGCTCCGGCACGCAAACGTATCAAGCTTAACGGTTCTGCCAAACGAGCGGTGGACTTGATTGGCAAGGTAAATGTGGTGCTGTTTTCGCCGGAAGATTTGGATTTGGTAATCGGTTCGCCTTCATTGCGGCGCCGCTATTTTGATATTACACTTTCACAAGTAGATTACCGTTATCTCCGCTGCCTTCAGGATTATACCAAAGTGCTTGCACAGCGCAATGGCTATTTGCGCCACTATCGCGAGAAGCAAAAGGCGCAACGGTTGGCAGGTACACTGCGTCAGAAAGAGCAATTGGAATTATCTATTTGGGATGAGGAACTGATAAAGGCAGGGTCGTACATCATAAAGCGGCGCTATGAGTGTATTCAAGGGCTGAACCGCCGTGCCGCGTTGCTACACTCTAACTTGCTTGGTTTGCTAGGTGCTAGCATTACTCCAGATTTTGAATTGGTTTATCAGACCAGTTTTGAATTGCCGCAGGGAGTGGTAGAGAATGAGGGGCAGATTGCCGCCGCTTTTACCACGCAGCTCGAAAAAGTACGGTCGCAGGAATTTGTGCGAGGCGTTTCGTTAGCAGGTCCTCACCGGGATGAGTTGTGCTTTTTGCATGAGGGCAAGAATTTGGCGGTGTTCGGCTCAAGAGGGCAGCAGCGCACCGCCGTATTGGCTTTGAAACTAGCAGAGGCAGGTTGGATGGAGCAACAAACCGAAGAACGTCCAATTTTGCTACTGGACGATATTCTGTCCGAACTAGACGCAGGACGGCGGCAGTATGTGTTGGATACAGTGCTGGCAATTTCGCAGCAAGTATTAATCACCACCACCGATTTGTCTCTATTCGGTGATGCAGAGCGACTCAAGAAAATAGCCCAATTATATAAGGTGGAAATTGGTAGAGTCGTTAGGTTTTGAGAGTTTTTTAATCAAACCTCACTAGCGGCTACTATATCTCGTTGAATTTTTAGCTTTTGCCAGATAACCCAGAGTATTCCAAGCAAAATGGTTCCGGTAAGCCCACCGAATAACAAGCCCCCCCAACCGTTAGCGTTGCCTTCAGGGTTGGCAAAACGCAGCCACCATAAGTCGAATTTGTCGTAAGGCGTAAGCTCGATGATTTTGGTAATGGCATGCACCCGTTCGGCATCCCACCCGGTATAGTCCATTTGCAGTGAAGCGCCTCCAGTGGCGCGACTGAGGGCGGACGCAGCTAAAAATACTTGTCCGCGTAGGGGCGAGAGTTCTGGTACAAAACGCCAGTCCGGTTCGGCGTTGGCAGCGCGACTCACGTAAAAATAATAGTTGAATTCGACCAGCGACCCGGTAATATTCACCAGAATCCCGGCGACCAGCAGCAATTTGAAGAACTGCTGTATCGGCTTGCTTGGGTTTTGCAGCAGCGGCAGCGCAAAAAGGAATAGGAAAGGCAGGGCGGGATAAAGATAACGCGAACCCCATGTCCAATCGCCTTCCCAGTTCCAGAATAGGGCGTGAAAGATTAGATAACACAGGAACAAGCTCAGACCGAAAACCGCTTCAATTCTTTGCTTTTGCCAGAATGGCTTTAAGCCGAAAAGGGCAAGGAGTAGTCCGGGTGCATAGAGAAAGACGCTTTTACCAGAACTGAACAGGAAGCCGTAGATTCCGCCGTAAACAGAACCGAAGACAAATTGGTCGGCTATCGCGCTGTAGCCTGATTCGGTGAATTTGCCGTAGCGGTAGAAGTTGTACCAAAGTATCAGCGTGGCGGTAGCCAGTAAGGGCAGCGATAACCATACCATTGTTTGTAACGCATTACGCCAACCCGTTTTCATTATCAGGTAAAGCAGCAAGGAGATAAAGGCGATGGCTGCTACCGTTTTAAAGAGAATGGCTGCGCCTAGCCAAAACCCGGCGCGAAGTAAATTCCGCCTGTTTTGTCCTTCTAGCAGCGCGGAGAACATGAGCAAATAGCAGAGCGTGACCAACGGTTCGCTGAAATCGAGATGGCTGTAAACCCAACTCATCGAAGCTATCCCATAGAGCAGCGTTACCGAAAAAGCGGAGAGCGTGCTAAAGCCTAATTTTCTGCCGAGCTTGAATAGGATTAGCTGCGTTGTGGCGCAAATGAATAGGTTCAACGCGCTAATCAGAAAACGAGCGGTGGCATTTTCGGCGAAACCGGGCGAGAAAAGCGACAGTAGTTTTATAAAAAGGATAGGGGGGATTTCAACCAACGCTTGCCCAAGCCCGTATTTGCCATAGAATTTGCCGTCCGCACCGCGCAAGGCGAAACGGGTATCGTTACTGTAACTATCCAACGCACCGCCATTGCCTTCAATAAAACTGCGGGCAGTGGCATAACTGGTAAAGCCGTCACCGCTGTAGAGATGCCCGCCGAAGGTTAGGAAATAGAGTAACAGGAAGAAAATGAAAATGCTCCGGTTCAGTTTCGAGTTTTGAACTTTTAATTTACTACTCAGTACCGAAGGTGCAAGGTTCATTTTCTTTACTTTGCCTAGTTTTCTTTTTGTTCTGTGGTTTTTTCGTTATCAGCTTCGGGTGAAGGTTCTCCCACTACTTTGGGGTTAATCGGAGCGATTGCGGTTGTGTCGGTGGACGAGTTGCTACTAACAAGCGGGGGGGTTTCAAGGGCAATCCCGGATGTTGCGTCAAGTTCGCCGTTGTTGCTCAATACCCCGCCGGGGCGATGCGTTTCAGACCGCGCCCTGCTATGGGCATAAGCTCTTTCTTTTTCCATAAAGAGACGATTTACTTCTGGACTAATCCGCGCAGATTCAATTTGACTAGTAGACTCAGCCTGATTACGTTTGCGGAAGCCCTTGAGGAGCGCACGAGGCGAAAGATTGCCCCTTCTTATGCCGATGTCTAGCGGATATAGTAGCAATAGGAGGGCAACCAAGAATTGCCAGAGCGATTGGATGCGGTTGGTACGCTGCAAATTATCGTTAAAGGCTTCTTCAGGATTGGTAAGGGTGTGACCGCCTGTAAGAGAGGCTATCTCATCTAGTAATAGCTTGTTGGTACCCAATTGTTTGTATTCTGGCGAATAATCGGCGACTGCTCCAACAGTTTGGGAGAGGTTGCCCACCTCCGAGACCTGCCCATTATCCACCGTTACGGTGTTGTTGTTTGCGCCACCTTGTACATTGATGATGTAACTGCCAGTGTTTTTGGGGACAAAAGACCCTTCATAATGACCCGGTGCGGTCTGTGAGAGCGTAACTTCTTCGCTGCTGCCGCTCAGGTTACTATTTACCACGTTGGCATTAATTTCCAGCCCGTTAAGGTACTGGCTATAATTGTTAATAGCATCGGCGGAAATTTGAACCTTGTTGCCAACGGTTTTGGCGCTGACTTGCATGCCTCCGGTTTCGCTTTCGGCAATAGTCCAGCGCACCGTTTGCGCCCAGAAGCGTGGGAAATCATTCCATTTTAGCCAATCGGTAGCCCAACGCGCTTTCGCATCGCTAGTCCAAGCTACCACACGCCCAAGCCCTACCTGCCAATGCGCTAAAAGCGGGTCGCCCCTGCCTGTGACAAGAGCAGTGGTGGCGAGCGGTCGTATTTTAGCGCCTACATAGCCCAACAGTTGGGGTGTAGCGGTAATGCCTTTCAAAATAGGGCTTGGAGCATTTACGGTAGGTACAAAAGGTTCTTCGACTATATAGCTGCGGTAAGCAAGATGTGTTTCTTTGGTAAAGATTTTGGGCAAGTTACTGGGGTCAGTCACGAAATAATAACGCCCTCCACCCTGATCCGCCAGACCTTTGAGTCTTCTTTCATCCACTTCCTTGCCCAATCCTACGGTACTGATGGTAATATTAGCTTTATTTGCCTCCGCTATCAGCGCGTCATAGTTGGTATTGTCGGAATCCTGACCATCGGTGAGCAAGATTATGTGCTTGTTCTGGGCGGTAACTTTTTTCAACTCATCAACTGCCGCCGAAAGTCCGGTGGAAATTTGGGTGCCTCCTCCCGGCGCAATTCGCCCAATCGCGCTAACAAGATTGCTAGGGTTGCCCATAGGCGCAAGATTAACTACCCATTGGGCGGTAGTATCAAAGGTTACTAACCCAACTTGATCGGAATTGTTTAGCTGATTAGCGGCAAGATATGCCGCATCTTTGGCAATTTCGATTTTAGGCACACCAGATACGCCTGCGCCCGCCCCGTTGTAAGCCTCTGCCATGCTGCCGCTACGGTCAATAACCAGCGCCATTGCCACGCTTGGGGCTTGTAGTTTGTTGGGTAATTGAAGTTCCACCGGTAGCATTTCTTCAAGAGGGGTGCGGAAGTAACCGCCCAGTCCGTAGCTTTCTTCGCCACCGATCACAATCATGCCCTTGCCTAGATTTTTGACATAAGCTTGGATAATATTCAGGTTATTGGCGGTAAGGCTACTGGCAGGGACATCTACCAACACTAGCGCGTCATATTGCGTTAGGTCGGTGAGGTTGGGTAAGCGTTCGGGTGGGATGATGTTCGGCTGAATTTCTCCGGCTGTGAGTGCCTTCTGGAGATTAGCTGCTTCTTGTTGTTCGGGATGACCATCTACCAGCAATACGCGGGGTTTACCTTTGACCACGCTATAGGCGTTGGCTTCGTTATTCTGGTCTAGGGTATCATTTTCGGGGATAATTCGTACCGTGTAGTTTACAAAGCCTTTACTGGTGGCGGTTAGTGCTTGGGAGAAGGTATTGCTGCCTTTTTTCAGGCTAACCTGACTTTGGCTAACTTCTTGATTTTGCTGCAAAATATATAGTTTGGCGGTGCCATCGTAATTACTGTCAATGTTGACGGTCAGGCTGAATTGCTCACCTTCGCGCAAATTGCTGGGGACACTGATATTACCTACTGATACTTCAGGGCTGTTAGCTTGTTCCAATGGCACTACATCAATTTGGATTCCAGTAGATGCCGCCAGTTTAGCGGCGCTACGTACTTCATCTAGGTTTTGGTTTCCGTCCGAGATTAACACTAGGTGATGCTGTGAGTCGTTAGGCAGCATGGAAGTACCAAGCCGTACCGCTTCCGCTAAATTAGTGTAATTTGTGCCGGGAGCGCAGGTGGGATTATCAAAATGCTGCTGTTTGTCCACTACTTTTTCGATGCATACATCTTGTCCGAAAATTGCTACGCCGTATTCTTGATTGTCCTTTATCTTTTCGGAAGCCTGCCGGATGAAATTTGCACCTTGCTGTTTTCCTCCCGCACCTACGCTATCTGAACCATCTAGCAAGAATACTACTGCTAGTTTATCGCTTTGGGTGATTAGCTGAATGTCGGCTATGCTCAACACCAATAGGGTGATGATGAGGAGACGTAACCCTATGCTCAAACGGCGATTCCGCCAGCGTAAAAGAGGGCGAGCGGACAGCTTTTTTTTGCTAGGGCGTGCGATTAGATAGACCAGAGGCAGGAGTAAAAGCAGAAAGAGAGCTTGGGGATAGCCAAAAGAGATAATGGGCATTAACTTCTCCAATACCCCATACTGGGCACAGGTGGAACGATGAGTTTCCTAGCGGCATTATACACTAGCAAATTGGGGAATCACAATCCTAATTCGTAAATTAGATTAGTTAGGGGCATCCCCTTCAAATTTGAAGTGGGCGATAGGGCTGTAAATTGCGCCTTCAGGTAGCAGGGTACTTTGCATTAATACGGCTTCTTCAAAGCGGAAATGACCAAAAGAGCTTTTGCCTGAAAAGGTTTGAAGCGCTTGTCCCAGACGGCGTTTGTCTTCTGCGCCAATATCGGGGACGCGCCCAAGAGTTAGATGAGGCGAGAATGGGCGCGTTTCGGGGGCAAAGCCAAGCGGTACAAGGTTCTGTTCTACCGCATGTTGCGCTGCCGCTAACGCTTTCAGGTTGCCGTCTAGCCCAACCCAGATTATACGAGGGGCATCTGCTTTGGGGAAAACGCCAAGTTTAGCGGCAATCAGGCTAAACGGCTGGACAGGGGCAAGCGCGTTCTTGGTAACGGAAATGATTTCGGGCAAGCGTGAAGCCGCCACATCACCAAGAAATTTGAGGGTGAGATGGATACCGTCCGGGCGCACCCAGCGTACTTTTCGACTCTGGTCAATGTGCTGTAATTCGACTATTAGGGTGGCAAGTTCTTGCTTGAGTATAGGAGGTAACTCTAACGCCACAAAACAGCGGACAGTTTCTTTATCGTTCATAGCTTAGACCGGGCAAAAGGACAAGAGGCTTTAAGTCCATTGTCTGAAAAATTTGGTTTGCTGGGATTAGGCGGTTTCACGATAACGTTGTATCCGGAAGATAAGCAGCATTATTACTAGCCCCGCTATTAGGCTCAGGAAGGAGGGCAGATATGGCGTGGTTTGTGCGAATAGGTCAAGAAGATTGCGCCCGTAGCTCATCAAACCGTCTTGCGTATCCAGCATCCAATAAATCAGCCCGAATTTATCGCCGTGCAAAAGCGGGGAAAGCCCGAAAAACCAAGCTAATGCTCCAAGCCCAATTAGCAGAGAAACCCAACCCAACGCAAACAGATAGAAGCCAAGACGATGGCTGACCGACAAGGAGTTTTCATCCTCACTATCGGGTAGCGGTAGGGTGGTGGGCGGCGCGTATTTAACGCGAGCTGCCATCGTAACTTGTGCTTTTGTTGATTGCAAGGCGGAAAGCCTAGCCAATACGCGGTGGGAAGTATTGCGAGGCGCTTTCAGAACCGGACGTTCGGATAAGACCCGCTCAAGAGCATCATAATAGTGGATATGAACCCCGGCAACGTTGCTATTTTGATTGTTTTCTTTCATATCCATGTTTACCTACCCAAAGTTAGCTTAGAACACCCTTCTGGTGCAATTCACCCAAACGGGTTTTGAGGAGCCCTTTGGCACGATAGAGGTGGGTTTTTACGGTTCCCACCGGAATGTTGAGCGCGGCAGCAATTTCCTCGTAGGATAATTCGTCCGAATAGTATAGAACAATGATGGCGCGATAGCGAGCGGGAAGCGCATCTACCTGACTCCAGATTATATCGCGCTGTTCGCGCCCTTCATATTGGATGGAGGGTAAATCGCTTTCGTTGCCGGACAAATTAGCCAGAATATCATGTTCTTCGTTGTCCTCTCCGCTGAACCATTCCACAGAAACGGTTTTAGGGTTACTACGGGCAGAGCGCAAACGGTTCAAGCAGTGATTGTGGGTTACGCGATAGAGCCAAGTGCTAAATTTGGCATCGCCCCTGAAAGTGGGTAACGCTTGCCAAGCTTTCAGGAATGTTTCTTGCGTGGCATCATCGGCTTCTTCGGCATTTTGTAAAATTCGGTAGGCAAGGTTATAAACCCGGTCTTGGTGTAGCTCAATAAGCGTGCCAAAAGCTTGCTGATCGCCTGCTTTGCTCAGTTCAATCAAAGCTGCTTCGGTAGGTGCGGTGTGGGCGGGATGTGCCGCTACTACATGGTAGGGGATCGCACCGACCTGTGTATCCAACCGGTTTGGTTCGGTCATTCTCGCTGCCGTTTGTTTACCCTTGTGGGCGGTTAGTGTTTCAATTCCACTACGGCTTAGCGTTAACGAAAATCCCATTGTGCCTTACCTGACATGCTATCATAGTAATTTTACCGCGACAAGGGGAGAGTTTGCCCGAATTTTTATTGCAATAAAAAACCTCTCCCTATCTCACAAGTTGAGACACACGAGAGGCTTGATTTGTTTCAGCGAGTGTAATTACTCTGCCAAAGCCCATTCCTTAACGGCGCTGCTGTATAAATCCCCGCCATGTGCGTCGCAAAGCACTACCGCAGGGAAGTCTTCGACTTCGAGGCGATGGACCGCCTCTGCGCCAAGGTCGGCATAGGCTACTACTTCGGATTTTTTGATGCACTTTGCCAGTAATGCGCCCAACCCGCCGATAGAGCCGAAATATACCGCTCCGTGTTTTTTGAGGGCTTCGCGGACGGCATCACTGCGTTTGCCCTTGCCTATCATGCCACGCAAACCCAACTCTAGCAATTGGGGAGTGTAGCTGTCCATGCGGGTGGCGGTGGTGGGACCCGCCGAACCGATGACCTGCCCGGGTTTTGCGGGACTTGGTCCGACATAGTAGATGATTTGCCCGTTCAAATCTACCGGCAGAGCTTCACCACGCGCTAAAGTTTCAGCAAAACGCTTGTGCGCGGCATCTCGCCCTGTGTAAAGGGTGCCAGTGATGAGTACCTGATCTCCCGCTTTTAGCTGGAGCGCTTGTTCTGTGGTCAAGGGTGTGTGAATTTTTATCGGGTCTTGTACTGCGCTCATATTTATCTCCCTGAAGGTATCGCGCTACGTAACGAGTGGCGCATTGTTTATTCCTTTAGATTGTTACGCTGGCGCGTCTGACTGCATGGCATTGCAGATTGACGGCAACAGGTAGCGAGGCGATGTGGGTTGGGAAGGTTTCAACGTGAACCGCTAGAGCGGTAACGCGCCCACCATAACCTTGCGGACCTACTCCGGTAGCATTGACCTCTTCCAGCAATTCGCGCTCGAACTGGGCGATGCGCTCATCAGGATGCGCCGCGCCGACTTCGCGGAGGCTGGCTTTCTTGGCAATCAACATAGCTTTATCGGCTGTGCCGCCCACACCCACGCATACAACTACCGGAGGGCAAGCGTTTGGTCCCGCCATTCGTACCGCTTCTACTACCGCTTTTTTAACGCCTTCTGCGCCCTGTGCTGGGGTAAGCATGTAGAGTTTGGTGGAGTTTTCCGAGCCGCCTCCCTTGACTACCAATGTTAGATGAAGGTGGTCGCCCGGCTCAAACTCGTAATGGGTCATAGCGGGTGTATTATTGCCGGTATTGGTGCGATTAAAAAGCGGGTCTTCTACCATTGAGGCACGCAGATAGTTTTGTTTATAGCCTTTGCCTACCCCTGCTTGAATTGCTTCTTCTAGTTCGCCGCCGATTACTTTTACTTCGGCTCCGACATCGGCAAATACAATTACAAAGCCTGTATCTTGGCAACTTGGTACTTGTTCGGTGCGGGCTAATTCCTGATTCTGGTCTAGTAGTTGCAGGGTTCGCAATCCGCGTGGGGAGGTTTCTTTGGTTTGGGCAACTCGCAACGCGGTTACGAAATCCTGTGGAAGTTCAAAGTTTGCGATACGACAGAGTTCTGCGACAGCATCTCTGATGGTGGCTACTGGTATTTCTCTCATACCAAGGCTCCTGTCTATATGTGAAATTTGTCTCAAGTTGAGACTCAGTATAACCCTTATGAGGGTTGGAAGCAACGTTTAGGCAGGACAGGCAGTATAGGTAGGTAGGCGGATGTACTTTTTGGGAGCGTTAATAGATTCTATATCTACAATAAAAGCAGATAAGTCTCAGAATTAGGGGCTTTTTACTTCATCGTAAAAAGGGCTTTATCAGGTGGCTGGGTTGCCGTTCAGGTGATTTGAAGAGTAGGCTAATTCTTAATGCTTTTAAGGACAGCGTCTGCCATACGCAATTCCTCGCTCAGGCGAAAATACTCAATGGTATCGCCTGTTTGTTGTGCTTTGTTCACCAAGCGGCGCAATGTAGAAACTAGTCCTTCCAATTCGTTGGTACTCATGTTAAGCTCCCCGAAAAAAGTTAAGTTAATAAAAAGGGATGCGGCTTGTGCTGCCACCCCGCGACTAAAATGTATAATTAGGTACAGGCAGACTAGAGTTTCACTCTCACAATGTCTGTTGGATTTTCTCTCCTGTTTAGGTATATTTGGATTATAGCACGCAGAATAAAACGGTAAAGGGGTTAACTGACTAATTTTATTGTGTGAAATAATTTGCTATGATTAATCGGATTTTAATAGAGGTAAATGATAGGAGAATAGTGGCACTTTTTATTAGATCTCTCGATTAATATTTGAGAACCTTACACGTTCATCTGAGCCGAAACAATTATTGTTGAGCCGAAACGAAAAACTGGAGGAAAAAACGTGTACAAGCTGAATTCTGATATTGAAGCTGCGGGGGAATATATTGAAGAGGTTAGAGGACGCATGAGCGAAAACGCACCCCGCGGGCGCGGCAGACCACGCGGTTCTGTCCAGAATTTGCAATCATCCAGCGATGGTGAATTGGTGGCTATCTACAAGGCAAGAGCGGAACAGTTCGGCGCACTTAGTGAGGAAGCGGCAGAAGCATTTAGACCTATCTATGAGCGGTACTGGCACCAAGCTTATTTTTGGGCGTTGCGTAAAATCGGTGCGGTTTATGCCGAAGATTTGGCTCAGGATACCCTTCAGACTGTTTGGGAGCGGCTGAACGGGCGAGAGGTGGTTACTAACCTAAAAGGGTTGGTGCGTCACTCTTTTGAGCGTGAGTACGCTACCATGCTGGAAAAGCTTTTGCAAGGGCGCAAGTTGCAACGCGCCAACCGCAACGAGGTAGGACAGGAAGAATCTTCAAAGCTTAAAGGGGCGGTGGTACTTTCTCTCAATGTTTCTGCGCCGGGGGTGGAAGGCGATAGTGCCGAACTCATTAATCTGGTGGAAGATGCTTCCGCAAATGTGCCAGACTCGGCTATTCGGTTGGAGCAAGTCAGGGTTCTGCATGATTTGCTTGAACAAATGCCATCCAATTATCGCACTCCGCTGGTTTACCAGTGGCTACTTGGAAAGAAAATCAAGGAAGTGGCGGATGAATTGGGCTTGACGATGGATCAGGTTAAACATAATACATCTCGCGGCATTGTATGGCTCCGCAAGCGTATGCCCGGTCATGCGCAAGACTGGCTAATTTAGCGGCAGTGGAAAGGTTGTGAAAGTCATGGGGAAAAGCGAATTACCGGGTGATGAGCTGACAATCAGCGCACGGGAAGAGTCATTGGCATTAGCGGTAGCGGAATTTCTGGCAAGGCGCAACGAAGGGCAATCCATTGAGATTGATGCCTTTGCGAGCGAGTATCCTGAGCTTGAAGTTGAACTACACGAATGGTTAGGACTGTTTGAAATACCGGCACTTGCCGGACGTGCAATACCGGATAGGGGTAAGGCATGGGAAAAGTTTAAAACCAAAGTTTTTATTGGAGAAATTGTAGCCAACCCCAGCTTAGGCGAATATGTGCAGCAATCTGCCGCGTTAAACGCAGGTGAATTAGCGGGTAGCGGGTTAAGTCCGGAAGTGGTGGAGGCGTTGAAAAAGGACGCAACACCCTTGAATGATTTGAAGAATTACGGACTGGCGGATTATGCGGCTTTGGCAAAACGTTATGGGGTAAAGGATATAGCTTTCCCGCGTTTGCTGAAATGGCTGAAAAACGCGGTGAAGAGCCTGAGTACGCCGGCAACGCCAGCCATGCGTGGAATGGCGTTTGCCCGCGATAGTGAAACCCGAACGCAGAATTTGAGCGAGGCGGAAATCTTTGATGCGCTCAAAGGGGAAGAAGAACAGGAGTAAAAGCTATGGCAGGGTATAGGGGCGGCAGATGGTCTAGCAGACCGAACCTTTACCAAATAGAAGAACGTGCAGTCAAGCTCATCGGTGAGTTTAAAAGTAGGCTGGAAGAAGTCGGGCTTGAAATGCCTGCTATTCCACCTGTTCCGGTGGAGTATGTGGTGTTGACGCTGACCGATTTTACCGTGCGGGGCGTAAAGTTTTTGGAATGTGACGGGCGTTCGCTCTCCGGTTTGCTTGACCCCGAAGCGGGCGAGATTCTTTATGAAGAAAACGAGTCGCAACCACGCCAGAATTTCTCAATCGCGCATGAGCTTGGGCATTACTATTTACACTATATTCCGGCGCTTGAGCTTGCACAGCAACCCACCTTGTTTGAGTTGGAAGAAGAGGGCGAAGCGGAAGCCGTGTGTTTCTTTCGCTGCGATTCAACCGAAATGGAAGAACAGCAGGATAGCACTCTGAAAACAATATTGAACGACACGGAGGCGCAAGCGCGGTTGGCAAAGATTATCAAATTCAAACAACGTGCCGCTCGCTTTGAATGGGAGGCAAACGTTTTTGCTTCCGGTTTGCTAATGCCTCGTGAACTGGTGCAATGGCTTAACAAAAAACATGCCGGAGATGTAAAGGGCATGGCGCAGGAATTAGGTGTTTCGGTTTCGGCGATAAGCTATCGGCTAAACGGGATGGGCTTACGCCAAGATGAATTCAAGGGGGTTCGTTCGCGCAAGGCAGAGAGTCGCAATAGTACATCCGGACAAGGCACATTTTTCTAAACCGAAAGATACTCAGATACTAGCAGCTTTGTGACTAAATCTTGTTCTGGAGAGGAGAAACATATGCCCCCTTTACTGGCTGTATTTCTGGTTTTGTTTCTGGTTATCCTACTCACTTTACTTTCGCTATATGTTTGCCGTATTTCACGGAGGGCGTATTTTTTTAGTTGTACGCTTTTCGGGTTACTAGTGTGGTTTGCCGGATTGCCTAGACCTTACCCCTCACAGGACACAACTTTTGCCAGTCTGGGAGTATTGGGATTGGTGGGGGTGGTAGCGGGTCTGGTGGGATTGACGTTGCGCGGGTCAATTCTCAAATTTAGAAAACAGCCTCAACCTGTAAATGGAATAATCCGAATAACGCGCTTTTCTCCTCGCAAAAGAGGGCAACGGGCGTACAAGCTCCCGTCTCCTGCCGCTACTCGCCAACTGGTTTTTTGCGCTGAATGTCACTGCTGGACTATGGCGAACTTTGCTCACAACCATTCACGGCTTATGTAGGGCAATATCGAATAAAATTTCAAGAGATGAGAAACGAGGTACGCCTCGT
This sequence comes from Candidatus Chlorohelix sp., assembly GCF_037138995.1. Lineage (NCBI taxonomy): Bacteria > Bacillati > Chloroflexota > Chloroflexia > Candidatus Chloroheliales > Candidatus Chloroheliaceae > Candidatus Chlorohelix > Candidatus Chlorohelix sp. Next base: position 90,539 of record NZ_JBAXHI010000008.1, read on the forward strand.
TTTTTGCTTTATGCTAAAATGAACCGATTATTAGCCTGTCCGAAATAAGAAAGAATCGGTTTACTACAGGAGCGGGTATAGTGGAGCGGGTCACCGTAATAGGTTCGGGGCAAATGGGGTCGGGAAGTGGCTTTCATGAATATTTTTAAGAAAAGATGAGTAGTATTGAGGAAAGCGTACCGCTGGAAACCGAGTCGGAGTTAGCGGTGGTAGAGAAAACTTCGCTTCCCGTTTCTGACAAACCGCGCCGGGCAGAAATGGCGCTGGTATTTTTTGTGGCGTGGTTATTCTTCGTGGCTCTAACCCCGCATGTTATCCAGTGGCTAAATCCGGTGACAGGTGATGAGCCATTTTACCTTATGACTGCTCAGAGTTTGCTGGCAGACCACGATATAGACGAAACTAATAATTACAATCAGCACAATTACTGGAAATTCTCCCCGTCTTGTGAAGAAATAATGCAACCCGGTTGGGCTACTTCGCTATATGTGCCGGGCATGCCTGCGCCGGGTTTGCGGCTATGTCCTTCGCCCTATGACCAAATCTCGATTGATATAACGCCTCATTTTTCTGGTCAGACGATTCGTAATGGCAACTATACAAAACATGGTTTGGGACTCCCGTTTTTAATCTTGCCCGCTTACGCGCTGGGAAATGTTGTCGGCATCCATTTAGCGGTGGCTCTATTCATGACCGCGTTGTCGGCTTTGCTTGGGCTGAATATCTGGTTGCTGGCGTGGGAAACCACCCGAAAACGCTCAATTGCATGGTCGGTGTGGGCATTACTGACCTTTAGCTTACCGCTATTTAGTTACGCCTTTCTGATATTTCCGGCTATTCCCGCTTCTTTGTGTGTAACCTATGCCTTCCGGCGTATCCGTTTAGCGGTGCAATCGGAAGAAATACGCGCAAATAATCTGGCGCAAGCTTTTGCGGTGGGGTTGTGTCTGGGCTTTTTGCCTTGGCTGCACTCCCTTTACATAACGTTTACTCTTTCGCTGGCGGTTTACTGGTTGCTGGGGGGCGTTTGGCGTTTTCGGTCTGAGAAAAAGCGATTGGTTGCCTACTTGTGCCATCGCGATAAAGTGTGGGGCTTGGCGGAATCGGCGTTGCTGGTTCTGCCGGTGTTAGCGTTTGGAGGGTTGCTGGCATCCTACTATCTATATTACTTTGGAAAGTTGTTGCCGAACGAGCAGGATCATGCTGGGTTTGTAGAGTGGAATAAAGTGGGAACGGGCGTGTTGGGTCTCTTTCTGGACCAAAAGTGGGGGTTACTGCTGTATGCTCCAATTTATTTGTTGGCGTTGTCAGGTCTCGCGCTGCTGGTGTTGCCAACTACCGTACAGCTAATTTCGCAGCACCACCGTCAAGATTTTATCTGGCTGGCGATAGTAATATTACCCTATTTTAGTTATATAGCGCGGTACAGGCAGTGGTGGGGCGAGTGGTGTCCGCCTGCCCGTTATCTGACACCATTCCTGCCTTTGCTGGCGTTACCGCTCGGCTTGGCGTTGGAAAGGTTGTGGAGAAAATGGAGTGGGCGTGTGCTGGTGAGCTTTCTGGCAAGCTGGGGTTTTTTTGTTAGCTTTGCCTTTGCAATTAATCCAAAGCTCTTTTACCATTGGCAAGATACTCAACCTGCTAAGTTGCTGCTTTTTTTGCAGGATAATATCGCTTTCTTGCGCTCTGCCAATCTAGCGAGTTGGTTTCCCTCCTATGTGACGGTTCTTGAACCTGCTCAAGGGTTGGATAATACGCCTGTTCAGCTAATCTGGCTGCTGGTTTTTACGTTAGGGGGGATAGGGGCAATAGCCTTGAGCGAACATATCCCCAAGAAGAAAAAACACTCTCAGCCTTGAATTATGGTATCATTACAGCTTGCAGTCGGGTGCAGACGTTATAAAAAGGTGAAAAATTCTGTCGGGCGGGTTTGAGAAAGTTTGATAGAAACTAGAGAACATACAAAAAAGATAACAACTGAACCGTTTGACCGCAAAGAACTGCCGCTGACATTGCTATTTTTGGCTGGTGTTTTGCTGCTAAAAGCCGGTCTTACCCTGCTGCTATACCGGAACGGCTACCTTGAATATGACGGGGATGGCTTTACTCGTTCAGTACATGCTTGGGAATGGTTGCAAAAACCCCGGATAGAAGTAGATGCATGGTTGCCGCTCCAATTCTGGCTTAATGGCTTTCTCATGAATTTTTGGTCAGACTTATACTGGCAACCTCGTGCTGTTAATCTGTTGGCTTCCTGTATTACCACGCTAAACCTTTTTTTCCTAGGACGTTGGTTGTTTGGCAAAGGCTACGGCTATGCATGTGCCGCGCTGGTTGCGCTTTTTCCGTGGGAAATTAAATTTGGCTTGAGCGGAATGGCGGAAAGCCTTACCCACATGTTTTTGAGCATTGGCGTGATGTGGTTTGCGCGATGGCTACAAACGCGCCACTTGTCGCATCTTTCCTTTGCGGCATTGGGCTTGTTAGGTGCAACCATGCTGCGTTACGAAGCTTGGTTTTACAGCCTTACCTTTTGTGGGATTGTACTGTTTCTTTCTTTGCGAACAGGGAAGTTCCACTGGAAAACTTTGGCGGTGTTAGCAATACCCTTCAGTTTTGCCTTTATCTGGTGTCTGGCAAGCTGGGTACAACTGGGCAAGCCATGGGGATTTGTCAGTTTGACCAGCGAGATTAATGCCACTTTGGCTGCCGAGGCGAACCAGAATGCGGATTTTCTAGAGCGTCTGGTATTTTATCCCCGCACTATGTACAACCTGATGCCGTGGCTTACCATTTTGGCGATTATTGGAACTGTGCTGCTGGTTTTTTTTGTTCGGCAAGCACGTTCCTATTTGGCGTTAGTGTGGGGCGAGTTTTGCCTATTTATTATTATCACCTTACCAACCAATAATATTGCGCCGGGCAGCGCCCGTTATCCAGTCTCGAACCTGTTGCTACTCTTGCCGGTAGTGGTTTGGTTGGTGAGTCGGACAGTAGAAATCAGCATAAAATGGGTTTTAAAAACTGCTTCAGTAAGGAAATTACAGTTAATAACGCTGCTTGTAGGTGGGGCGATATTTGCGCTAATACTTGGCTTATTTGCAGCAAGCACGCTCGACCACGCCTACGTTTTTCCTGATAAGAATGTTCGCCAGGTGGCGTTGTGGTTCAATGAACAAACGGAAAGCGGGAATTTGCCCTCCAATGTGGTTATTCCGGTGCATTTCCCCAATCCGAAAGCAGAGAACGGGGGCGATTACAGCTATATATATGCCTTGACCGTATTGACGAATCGCCCTGACGGTGGGCATTTCCCCAATTCCGAAGCTCAAGGTTTGCGGGTTATTTCGGAAATCAATGGTTTATTGCGAACGGTAGTGGACGATAAACCGCTGGTGTGGCTGCATATAGAAACTGCCGGAGATAAACAGACGATAGATGACTTAAAGGGTAACTACCATGATGTGGTGAATTACGGTCCCTTTACCATTGTCAACAGACCCATGAATCGTCCTCTAAGTGTAACGCCACGTGAAGGTACGCTTGACCAGACCTATATTTTTACCGGAGATGGTTATGATCCCAATGAGAAAGTTTCGGTTTGGTTAACTTGGGGCAACCAAGCTCAAAGTTTGCCTACGGTTATAGCAGATTCGCGAGGGCACCTTACCATTACATTCAAGCCATTTATGCCGATTACACAATCGGTTACGGCGAAGGGTTTGCAGAGTGGGCGGCAGGGCTTTGCCGAAATAAAAGTCAAAACTTAATTCAAGGAGTAAAGAGGATGTCTGACGATAGCAGTCGGGAGCAAGAACGCACCGCCTATCTCAAGAAAATGGAAGCAGAGCGAGGATATTTGCTGGATTTCCACAAGGTAATGGCACATTACGATTTGGATTTCCTGAAAAGTTATAATGACTTACTGGCGGTTGCCTACACTTCCCCCCGCTTGCTGGATGCCCGCACCAAAGAATATATAATTACCACCGCTATTATCGTGGCGGGTAGCAGCGCAGATCACATTATCACTCATCTGAAAGTGCTAAAACGGCTAGGCGTAACTGCTGAAGAGGCTTTACAATTTCTCGAACTGATATTGCCACCGACGGGTGTACCCGTCTTTATGAACGCATTGGAGTTGTGGAAGCAGGTTTGGGAAGTTGAAAAATTTGACTAGAGTACGACCAAGCGCTATAATATTTTCTTGCGCTAATAAACCCAAATAATTGCGGAAGTAAGTAATAAGAGGTAATAGCTGAAATGTCTAGACCAGCCTTAGAAATAATCAAAGAAATAACTGCGCCGATGTTACGTCAGGATATCCCGGATTTTGGCCCGGGCGATACCTTACGCATAGGCGTTAAGGTAGTTGAAGGTAGTAAAGAACGCATCCAGCAGTTTGAAGGAGTGGTAATCAGCAAGCGCAACGGTGGAATCAATAAATGTTTCACAGTACGCCGTGTCGCTACTCATGGTATCGGAGTAGAACGCACTTTCCTGATTCATTCTCCTCGTATCGACAAAATCGAAGTTATGCGTCGCGGTAAAGTACGCCGTGCCAAGCTCTACTATCTGCGTGGGTTGAGCGGCAAAGCTGCTCGTATTCGCGAGAAACGAGAAAGTAAATAGTAACAAAGAGGACGCGCTTCGGGCGCGTCTTTTTTTAGTATCTTCCTAATTATTGTTTTCGCCAAGAAAACAGCCTTCGCCACCAAGCTTTTCTAATTTCCGGCTCGATAGAATGCTCCTCAACTTTTTGTTTGTTCCCTCTCAGGAAACCGCTATCATAATCGCTACGTATGATGGTTTTGTACTGGAACATTGAGCGACGATGCACCAGCGCGAACGGTAACTCTAACCATGCTTGGCTGCCTTTTTCTACAAAGAAGGCTTTATGCTGTTTGATTAACTGTTCCACATAATAGCGATTTTGCCCCTCACTACTGGCGAACACTAGGTTTACCGGCACTTGCTTTGTTGTTAAGTCTTCCAATAAACCAAACAAACCAACTTCTGTATCGGCGGGTGTCATAATATCGCAAATTATCGTCAGGTTGGAAAGAGAATTAAGTTGGAGAACGGGTAGAGCGCTTTTAGGGTTATTTGCCGTATAAATTGTTAATACGTCTGTTGTATCATCCTGCGAGAAAACAATTGGCATTGTTACCAATAAGCCTAAAGCAGAAGCCTGTACCACTTGTACATTTCGGTTCACTGCAGCGCACTGGCTTATAATACTGGAAACTAGCAAACTACATATCTGGTTGCTATCATCAATGATGAGGATATGATTTCCCCATGCTTCGACCAATGGCTTTTCGGCAGTCTTCTCAGACTTATCTATCATAGCTTATTGACTCTATTCTGATTCGGCAATTTTAAGCAAACTTGAATTTTAATTTTACTATCAATAGTCAAAAGCCTTTTATAATCGGCTCTTTATAAAGCTTAACCTATAATCGTGTAATTGTGCAATTAAAATAATATTAAGAATATAGCCAAGTAGTACTATTACTTTTTTCCTATATAAATTTTGCAGGGATTATGATTTTAGTTCAAACTTCTCGCAAAGGGATACAGCAAGTGTGTAAATTTAAAGTAATAGTTGGTTCAGCGTAAGGGCATTAGAAATGGCATCTATTAGAAGCCTTAGCATCTCAGCTGCATATCGTGGACGGAGTTTATATCAGCGCTGAGTAAGTAAAAGACAGCCAACTTGAGCGGGGCAGGTACGATAGTTTCATTTGGAATGGTAAAAGCAGCAGGCAATGTGTCCAGTGGGGAAAGTGAGCCAGAAGTGGCAAGAAAAGACCAATTCCAAAGAGCAAGCGTATGTACATGTAAGCTTCTCCTGCCCGCAATGCGAGGTTCGGGAGCGAGGATAGTTCGCCAACAATAGCTGCCTTGAGGCAAACCATTAATCAGTTAGCATTGCCATGAAATAAAAAACCCCTGACCGGAAAGATGGTGAGGGGGTAACTATTATTGAAATATTTCGAGTTAACGCGCTAGTATAAACGCCAGAGCGATTAGCAATATAATCATTATTATGGTCAATACTGCTACGGTGATAATGTCAGAGCGGATAAAATTATATTCCTGCTGACGCGAGACGCTTTGCTGCTGCTTAGAAGCGTTTGCAGAAGCTATGCGCCGCGAAACTGCCCGATTAGTTGCAGCAGTACGTGCGTCTGGCTCAGCGCTGCTATCGCTTTGTTGCACCGGGCGCAATGGTAAAGACTGGCGTACCACTCGTTCAACTTTATCTTCGGGTAAATTAATATCGTGGTCAAGGGTATTGATATTTACAGGCTCTTGCTCTTCATTTTCATCATTATCCGCATATGCGGTGGCTACCAGCGGTCTAGTGGCGGTCTGCCGCTTGGTAATTTGCTGGGCGCGAGCCGAGCGGCTCTTTTTAGGCATAAAAGTTTCTATCTCCTCAATATATTTTTTTCGGTGCGTTCTGGCTTACCTAGGGTGGGTTTCTTTGTTAACCACTGTAAATTCGCCTTCAATAGTGGTTTTCACGCTGTTGCCTTTATCATTCTTCGGATATTTCTTGCGTAAATAATTACCGGAAAGCCAAGTGAAAAGCGCGGCACTCAGCAGTATTATTGTAAAATCATCTAAAAGACCCCATATAGAATAGGCATGGAATAATCTACCTACCGGAGTAAAATAGAACGGGATTACCAGAAACGGTATTAGTTTATAAAGGAATGGCACTCGTTTGTCTATCAGATTGCCTATAGTGCGAGGCAATAGAGTGAGAAACCACCTCATTCTAAAAAAATTCAACATAGCCTTTGCTCCTATCCTGAGCGCCCGGCTATCTGTTTTGTGACAGACCCGGTGTGTAATTATATCCTTTTTGAGGTCTTACCGCAACCGCGCGTTGTTTTACGATTTAACTTGCTACTCGGCTTTCATCTCTTCATAGTTGTGGGTGATATATTTGAGCGAGGTATCAGGGGAGTTATGCCTTTAGTGTGAAGTCCATCAGTGACAACTTAAGAAAATACAAGAGAAGCCAAGCTTTAAGAAGTTTTTTACGAGAGGCTTTGATACTACCTAATAACTTAGTATTTTGAGCGTAAAACTCGAAAATAGTTAGAGCTTCACCCCGCGCTAAGGTTTGGCTATAGCGGTACAAATGGCATTGCAATCGTTGCCAACGTAAGCTTAGAAGTAATCCTAAGAAGTATAAAAACCGCCTAACTCTTTTATTTTAGGCAATCTCAGTAATTATTCTATTTGTGTAGATTAACTTCCTTTGAAGTTTGGCGCACGTTTTTCTAGGAAGGCTTTTAAACCTTCCCTGTAATCCTGTGTTCGAGAGGATTCTTCCATCAATTGCACTTCCATATTAAGCGACTGTTCGAAGCTCAGTTGTGAAGACTCATTCATAAGGGTTTTTGCCAGACCAATAGAGCGAGTAGGTCCCTTGGCAAGGCGTAAAGCCAACTTACGGGCTTCATCCAGCAAGGATTCGGGCGTAACCACTTTGCTGACCAACCCCAAATTGCACGCCTCCCCTGCCGTCATTTCTTCTCCTGCAAAAGTCAGTTCCATTGCTCGGCTAGTACCGATAAGACGTGGCAAGAGATAGGCTAACCCACCGCTCGGCATTAAACCCACCCGCGTGGAAACCTCCAGAAAACGCGCATTATCGCTGGCATAGCGCACATCGCAAGCCAAAGCCAGCCCAAACCCCGTTCCGGCAGCCACGCCATTAATCGCTGCGATTACAGGCTTACGGATGCGCCGAATTTGCAGTAAAAGCGGAGAATAGGCACGGCTAATCAATTCAGGCATTGAAACCGGACGGGTTGAAGCGACAGATTCAGGAGTTTTTGGAGCAGGATTCGGGCTGTAAACAGGCGCGAAAGGGTCTTGAGTCTCACTGCGCTGAAAAGAAGGAGGAGGTCCCGGATTTAGCGGTGTGTAATCGGGATTCGCTATCGGCATTGGATTCGCGATTGGTTGGGGGTTATAGGCATAAGCGGGCGGGGCGACAGTGGTAGATTCCAGAGCTTGCATCTCCTGCTGGGCGCGTGCTTTGAAATCCTCGCCACCACAAAAAGCCTTGCCAGCGCCTGTCAGGATAATCGCACGCACTTCCGGGTCACGTTCCATACCCTTGAACACATTTAGTAGCTCTTCCAGCATCTGGAGCGTAAAGGCGTTAAGCTGTTCGGGGCGATTCAAAGTTACCATCCCAACACCCTCGCTACGGTCAAATAATACAAACTGGTAAGCCATTTTTATCTAGGTTCCCCCTTGTTCGATTTATTTGTAAAAACTCATCCTGCCAATACGCCCCATTCTTTGAAAAGACGGTCAAGCTCTGCGCTGGAAGTTTCGTATTCCTTACTCAGCCGAGAAATTGCCTCTATATCTTGTCGAGAACTGGCAGTGGTTAATTCCTCGCTAATCTCATTAAGCCGTTTTTCCAGTTTTGCTATCGAATCTTCCAATTCTGTGACTTTACGAAGGCGTTGTCGCTCTTCTTTATCACTAGAAGATTTGCCGTTTTGAGCAGGGGTTACTGCTTTTACCGCTTTTGGTTGCTCTCGTTTATTTTCTACTTCCGCACGTTTGCGAGCTTTCCATTCCTGATAATCGCTGTAATTGCCCAAATATGAGTTGAGTTCACCCTCTTCAATAGCCCAAACCTGAGTTGCCAACGCATCAATAAAGTAGCGGTCGTGCGAAACAAATAAAATCGTGCCGTTGTACTCGCTCAAAAGCTCTTCCAGAGCCTCCCGTGCATTAATGTCCAGATGGTTGGTTGGCTCATCGAGAATCAGGAAATTAGCTTTGGTAAGCGTTAATTTAGCCAACGACACCCGGCTGCGCTCGCCACCGGACAAAGAAGAAACCTTCTTGAACACATCATCGCCGCTGAACAGAAACCGTCCTAGATAATTTCGCGCTTCGCCTTCACTCATCGGGGCTGCCCAAAGTATTTCTTCCAGCACCGTATTTTTGAAATTCAAGCCTTCATGCGATTGGGCGTAATAGCCAACCCGCACGTTTGTACCCAGTTCCACCAGACCGTTGAGTGGGGTTGTTTCGCCCATTATATTCTTTAGAAAAGTAGTTTTCCCGCTGCCGTTAGAGCCGATAATTGCGATACGTTCAGCCCTTTGCACCTCAAGGTCTGGAGCTTTGAACAGCGAATGTGCGCTTTGCTTATCACGATAACCGATTTCAAGCTCTTCGGTTGCCAACACCAAACGCCCGCTACGCAACTCGCTTTGTAGGGCAATATGCAACTTGTCCCGCTCTTTGGGGCGCGATAATCGAGCCAAGCGATCCAGTTGCTTTTGCCGCCCGCGTGCCTGTCGGTAACGCTGCCCGGCTTTGTAGCGGCGAATAAAATCTTCAGTTTTGGCAATATGCTCTTGTTGTGCCTCGTATTCTGCCACACGCCGCTCGATACGGTCGGCACGCAAGGAAAGATACTTGCTATAGTTACCGGGATAATCTTCAACCACCCCGAAGCTTAGATCCAGCACCCGGGTTACTACCCTATCCAGAAAATATCGGTCGTGGCTGATTACGATAAGCGTGCCGTTCCAGCTAGAAAGGAAGGTTTCCAGCCATTCTAACGTTTTAAGGTCAAGATGGTTGGTGGGTTCGTCCAGTAGCAGTAAATCTGGGGTAGAGAGCAGCGCTTTTGCCAAAGCAGCGCGGGTTTTTTGACCGCCGCTAAACCGAGTGGCTGGTTGTTGCCACATCGGGCGCGGGAAATTCAACCCGGTTAGCACCTGCTCAATCTGAACCTCATAATCGTAACCGCCGCCCATTTCAAAGCGATGCGTCAGTTCACCATAACGCTCCAGCAGAGCTTCCCATTGCGCTCCGCTATGTTCGGTACTGGCAGTCATCTGCTCTTCGAGGCTGGCTATTTCTAGCTGGTCGGCACGTAAAGAGTCAAAAGACTCCAGCATTTCGGCATATAGAGTTCTTTCGGATTCAAAGGTAGCTTCTTGGGGAAGATAGGCAATGCGAAAACCACGCCGGGTTACGATTTCACCGGTATCAGCGCTTTCCTGTCCGGCAATGATATGCAGCAGGGTGCTTTTTCCCGCGCCGTTCACCCCAACTAGTGCGACTTTCTCGCCCTCGTTAACTTGGAAGGTAACGTCTTTAAAGACAGGATAAATATTGTAGGATTTGCTTAGTTTGTATGCGTTTAATACTGACATATTCTTAATTCTGTTTTATTCTTCAATTCGGCTATAAGTATAGCACAAGTGATGCTGGTTATATTTAGGTCATACTATACGGGTAGGGAAAATGCGTTTGGAAATAAATGCCAGCTTTGAAGCGGTTACTTTGAGCTTGTCTCTCTTGATGGCTAGTTGCGTTTGCTTTAGCCTTCATGAAAAGTTTGAACTAAACGCATTTTCCCTGTACTAGTGGGTCACATTGCAATTGAGGTGCCATTGCTCTAAGCTCAATTTGCTTGATTTAATAGGCAATTTATTTGTAACTTGACCCACTAGCAATCAGGGTAATGTTTATATTCGCATTATTACGAAAAGTTTGACGGTTTCAAGCAAGCCATTAGCGAGTGTTTAAGCCAGACCACTGGTACCCACCAAACTGCCTTAGATAAGCTGTTAGTCCTAAAGTTTCAGACCCTTGAAAGCCCAATCTATGATAGTTATAGCCAAATAAACGGCTGGCTATTTTCTATCGTTTATTTTTTGCCCTTTACATATGCCAATAACAGTCGTCCGGTGGAATCACATTCCACTTCCTGATAACCAGTCTGCTTCATCAGAACTGCATAATTTCTAACATCTGTTTGCGGCATAGTGTGGTTGCTCAGGACATGCTTGAAAAGACCGCCAACTACTGGTAAGGAAGGCATGTCGAAATCCACCACCAAGCACTTGCCTCCCGGTTTTAGCACCCTTTGTATTTCGTTCAACGCCTGAAGTTTTAGATCTCCCGGCAAATGGTGGAAAACCAACCGGCTAATTACTACATCAAAGGTGGCATCCGCGAAAGGTAATTCTTGCGCGTAAGCTACCTGAAATCCCACTTCTACCCCTTTTTCAGCCGCCTTTTTGTTTGCTAATTCTATCATCTCTGGGGCAGCATCAATCCCGAATACCTTACCGGTTTTACCGACATTAGCTTTAGCATTTAAGGTGAGATTACCAGGACCACACCCCAAATCTAATACTGTATCACCTGCTTTGATTTCAGCTAGTTCGATAACCCTTCCTTCGCTTCCTCTCAACAAGTGACCGAAAATCGCGTCATAGCGTTTAGACCATCGAACAAGGTTGCCTTTCGAAGCTTTTTCATGGGTATGTGCAATCATGGAAATCCTCTTTCTCTTATCTGGTACACTATAGCCGATATTGAACAAGATGTTCACTTATTATATAATCCTAATTAGCCAATTATGCAACAATCAATTTTGTAAGATTTGTTCAATACTGAATGGTGGAAATGAAATTGTATGGAAATTAAAACAACTCAGATCGAAAAAGCCCACAAATCAGCAGATCGGCGAATCCAACGAACTCGGCAACTATTACAAGACGCGCTAATTTCACTTATTCAGGAAAAGGATTACGATGAGATAACCGTTCAGGATTTGATTGACCAAGCCAATGTGGGGCGCTCTACCTTCTATTCCCACTTTCTGGATAAGGATGAATTACTGATGAGCGGGCTTGAAAAGTTACGAACTAGCTTTGAGGAGCAGCACCAGAAACTGGGGTTGGAAGTGGGATTGAAAGACCCTGAAATGCAGATAAGCCTTGCTTTTTTCAAACACGCTCAAAGTCACTACGCGCTTTACAAGGCGGTAGTGGGAAAACGAAGCGGTTCTGTGATTACCAAAATTTTCTATGAATACCTGAAAGAAATGTTCAGTGGGTATTTAGCAAACAATGAGTCACAGGAGGAAGTGCCAGTAGAACTGATGGTGCAATTCCTTGCGAGTTCGCTCATGGCACTATTAACGTGGTGGTTCGACAATGACCTACCCTACTCCGCTGAACAAATGAATAACTGGTATCATCGTTTGGTAGGACAGTTTTTGGTGCAGTGATTACTCCACAGCTATTAGGTTATATAGGTTTGGTAAATACGCCGTTTTAGGGTGTACAGCCTTCAAACTAGCCAATAAGGGCTAAAAATATTATGTAGGGAAAATGCGTTTAGTTGAGACTTCTCGCAAAGAGATACAGCAAGTGTGTCAATTTAAAGTAATGTCTGGTTCAGGGTAAGGGCATGGCATCTATAGTATTTCCCCTGATTAGCGGATTAACTTTGGGGACGGCTACTATCGAGGAATAACCCTTACTTGCAACAGGGCAGCTGCAAAAAAAGGTTTTCGTGCAATAAACCTGTTGCGCCTGACAGAGAGGAAGAGGAGAAAGGGTGAGTTCAAATGGACACTCCTGCACCCCCTTTCTGAACTTGCACCAGACCTGAATAGCCTTTAGATTGGTACTGTCAATCTTCTTTTAATAATCCGGCATCGCGAAGATGGCTTAATTCATTGAGAGAAACCAACAGGCGTTGTGGCTTTCCGTCCTGTCCTTTAAAGATACGTAAGAAGGTTACGGAAGTGTTTCCGCAAGGGAAGAAGAAATCGCGGTTAATACCCAGCACCTCTGAAATATAGATGTTTATTGCGCCCCCATGCGAGAAAACTGCAATTCGGTCTCCGATATGTGTTAAAGCAAGGCTGTCCATTGCTTCTACAACACGTTTGCGGAAATCGGCGGAGCGTTCTTCCGTATTAACAGCGTCCCAACTGCCATGTATTGCGGCAATCTGGATAATGCGGTCAAGCCGTTCTCGAAGGGCGGTGGCAGTTTCAGTCGGAGATAAAGTTTCTTCGAGCTTGAATTGAGGTCCAATGTTAATTTCTCGCACCCCTGCTATAGGGATAATGTCAAGCCCTTGTAAATTGGCGAGCGGGGTAGCGGTTTCGATGGTGCGCCGCAAAGGGCTGCTATAGATTGCTTTTAGCTTGATACTTCCCCATCGTTGCGCCAGCGCGTCTGCTTGGGCGCGTCCTTTTGCGCTTAAAGGTTGGTCATCGTAACTACCGCCGGGAACGACTTCGGCAGGGTCAGGCAGGGCATCGGCATGCCTTATCAGCAATATTTCGGTGGCGTTAGCCCGACTCATAAATGGATTCGAGCCGATGTTTTGAGAAGTCTCGCTCATAATTTCCTTTGTTCAAATTTTATGATATGACTAGTTGTCCGATTGCCAGCGTACCGTTTCAGGCTATATGCCCCGCGATTTCCGGCAAAAGAGAGTTGCCTTTCCAGCGCACCCAAACATAGATTATACCATCGGAAAGTAATACTGCCATAAAAAAAAGGACTTGTTCTGTGTGACAGCGCATTTCAGTTGCTAAACACGATTTTTCCAGTTCATGTTATTCTGCTGCTACTCGGTGAACTTCCTGCCATAGTTTTAATTTATTCGACCATTGTCCCGTCAGTTCTTGCGGTAAAAGAGCCGCAATGTTCAAGCCAAGCTGCACTTCAAAAAGTTCAGAACGAGCCGACCAGATGAGCGGTTTGCCAATTCGGACATGCCAACCGCCGTTATGCCACCAAACCCCTACCGGAATTATCGGTAGCCCTAGCGAATTCAGCCATCTGCCTGCGCCGGGTCGGATATTGCCGAATACCAGTCGAGCTTTTCCTTCCGGGAAGACCAGCGCCGGATTCTGTTTGACGCGCAATTTCCATTCTCGTAGAGCTTTGATGGAGGCGCACTCGTTACCCAAAGTTATCCGCACCGCATTTTTGCTCCAACGTTGGTAAGCATAGTTTATCAGTTTTTTTGTAAGGCGTGAGGGTATTGGCGGTTTTTTCTTGCGTTTGGAAGGACGCTGCCCTACCACTAGGATAAATTCTTCCTTAAATTCCGGGCGAGCCTGTTGTACTACTGCATAGATGGCGGCTATTACATCTAGCGTAATTGCTCCCCGATAGTGGTTAGCCGTCAATACAAAAGAGCCGACAGTGGGCAGATTTTCTAATCCTTCCACCTGTACTGGCTTATCAACGAGGCGGCGAAAGAAAACTAGGCTTGAAAGTCGCGGATAAATAATAGTTGCAAGTGTGTACCATACCCAGAAAAGCGCCACGCGCCACCATACTTTCGGTGCATAGTAGGCATGCAAGAAAGCTTTGTCGTTCGATTTAGCCGTCATACTTTTTCAGCTATTGACCGGGTGGGTTTGGGAAGTTTGGCGGAATATCGCCAAAGTCACCCGGATTTAAATCTTCCGGGTTTAATCGTTTTTTTGGCTGCGCTGACTGAGCCACAGTATCGCCTCCTCCTCCACTATCCGAACTACTCTCCGCCGAATACGAGGCATCTGAGGAGGTGTCGCTGCCATCGCTGGAAGCGGAGTCACTATCGCCAGAGTCAGAATCGGAGTCGGAATCATCCAGTAGCAAAGAAATCAATAGCGCGTGTACTCGTAGTAATACTTTCATAGTTGTGACATCTTTCTGGATTAAATCAGATTGGCGCTCCTTCGCACACACCACGCGCCCGTTTTGCTAATGCGGGTACGCCTTCATCTAGGGTTGCGAAGAACGGGTCATCGGTGATACCCAACTTGTGACGTTTGTAACTGCCCTCCAGCACGATAGCCAATTTCCAAATAGCTAAAGCTACATAGAAATTCAGATTTCCAACTTTGGTGCTGGTCAATTCCGCATAATATTCAACAGCTTGATGGCGGTTCATAAAACCGGGTTGTACCGATATTTGACCCATTTCTAGGTTAAAGGGAATCGGCGGGTCTCCGGGATTGCTCCAAAACGAAAGTAGATAACCCACATCTGCCAAAGGGTCGCCCAGTGTAGCGAGTTCCCAGTCCAGAATTGCGATTATGCTTGCAGGTTGCCCCTTGCCGATTATCACATTATCCAAGCGGTAGTCGCCATGAACCAGTGTAGAAGGAGGAGAGTCGGGAAGATGTTCCTTAAGCCATTCGCTTACCCAGATTAAATCGGGCAAATCACGGGTATAAGCACCTTCTAGTTGACCGTTCCAACGTTTCAACTGGCGGGCGATATAGCCTTCTGGTTTGCCCAAATTAGCCAGCCCAACTTTATGATAATCTACCGAGTGTAGTTCTGCCATAGCTCGTACTAATTCCCGTGAAATTTCAAGGCGGGATTTATCATTATCAAATTCAGACGGCAACTCACCACGAATAACATATCCCTCAACCCGCCTCATCATATAAAAGGGCGCACCGATTACGTTGTTATCCTCACAAGCTGCAATCGGTTCTGGCACCGGAACGCGGCTATTTTTTAGCCCATTGATAACGCGCCATTCGCGGATGACATCGTGGGCGGTAGGTAGATAGGGTGGTAGCGGAGGGCGGCGCAAAACAAATTCGTCAGTGCCTCGCTTTACTAGAAATGTGAGGTTTGAATGTCCCTCTCCAATGCGTTGAATTGTAACCGGAGCATCTTCACCCCGCACATTGGTTTGCATCCAGAGTCGTAAAGCAAACTCGTCCACCAGAGTTGATAACGTTGTCATTTATGGCTTAGCTCCAAAAAATGTGTGTAGTGATAGCTAAATGTCTTTCTGCTGAATTATAGCATCAACCTTTTTCTTTGAAAAAACTGTTCGTATGTCATAGAATACCTATAGTAAAATATTTCGCTCAATAAATTTAAATTCGTTTCTTTATAGAAAGAGGAAACCAGATTGGCAAATTACCATGAATTGCTGCCTTCTCATACTTGCAGTCGGATGCTTTCACTCTACGAGCAGAAGGAAGCGCGAGCGGGAGGCGTAAGACCGTTCCCACTACCGGGCGATAAACCACATTATGCGCCTAACCGTGAGTACGCGCTACAACATTTATTTCTGGATATTACAGTGCAATTTGATAACAAAAGTGTGGCAGGTTTGGTACGCACCACCCTTACACCCGTCAATGATGGGTTGGATTCCATAACTTTCGATTCTGAGCATACTGTAGTTAATAAAGTGTGGCTTGAAGGTGAGAACAAAGCTTTGCTTTTCAGACACGAAGATGCAAAACTTAAAATTGAACTAGGCAAACCTTGTAAATCGAACGAAGAACTAACGATTGTAATCGAATATGTGGCTTATCCCCGCTGTGGATTATATTTTGTAGCGCCTAGTGAAGCTTATCCCGATAAAAAGTTACAGGTGTGGTCGCAAGGGCAAGATACCGATAACCACTACTGGTTTCCATGCTACGATGCGCCAAATCAGAAGGCTGTTACCGAAATGCGGGTTACGGTGCCGGAGAATATGTTCGCTCTGTCAAATGGCGCATTACTTGAGACTAAGCATCACCCTTCTGCCGGAACCAGAACCTACCACTGGAAACAGGCGATTCCTCATAGCTCTTATCTGATAACGCTGGCAGCAGCAGAGTTTGTAGAAATTCAGGATAATTGGGAGGATATTCCAGTACCCTATTATGTTTTGCCGGGTGAAGAAGAAAAAGCGCGTGTTTCATTGACCAAAACTCCCCAAATGATGCAATTCTTCTCCGAGAAGGTCGGTCATCGCTACCCCTATGAGAAATATGCCAGTGTTTGTGTCAGCGATTTTATTTTTGGGGGTATGGAGAATACTACTGCTACCACTCTCACTGATACTACTTTGCATGATGAACGCGCCCATCAGGATTATTCCAGCGACCCCTTGCTGGCGCACGAGTTGGCGCACCAGTGGTTTGGGGATTGGTTGACATGTCGTGATTGGAGTCATGGTTGGTTGAATGAGGGATTCGCTACCTACTTTGAAGCGCTATGGGCGGAGCATGACCTTGGGCGCGATGAATTTATCTATGAGATGTACCAGAACTCTCAAATTTACTTCTCTGAAGATACTGGGCATTATCGCCGCCCGATTGTCGCCTATACCTTTAACATGCCGATAGACCTGTTTGACCGCCATCTCTATGAGAAGGGTTCGTTGGTTCTGCACATGATTCGCTATCTTCTGGGCGATGATTTGTGGTGGAAGACTATCAATTATTATGTGAACAAGCACAAGACCCAAAACGTGATTACCTCCGATTTGGAACGCGCAATTGAAGAGGCAACCGGCTTTAATCTGCAAGGCTTTTTCGAGCAGTGGGTCTATAAGTCCGGCTATCCTGAGTTCAAGCTGAGCTATAGCTATGACGATAAGAGCCAAACTGCAAAATTCAGCGTGGTGCAAACGCAAGAGATTAACGCTGAAACATTGCTGTTCACCTTACCGATGGAAATCGCTTTTATAAGTGAAAGCGGCAAGCGTGAGCTATTTAAGGTTGAGCTTGAAGAAAAAGAGCAGACCTTCTATTTCCGCTTAGTTGAAAAACCGCTTTTTGCCAGTTTCGACCCGGATAACTGGATTCTTAAGACGGTGGACTGGAAACGTTCGGCAGAGCAGTTAATAGCGCAACTTGAGAAGGATACCAATTCATTCGGGCGTATCCTAGCAGCGCAAGAATTGGGCAAACTGGCAACGCTTGAAGCGGTAAATGCTCTATCAAAGGGTTTGGCAAACGCTACTTTCTGGGCGGTTCGCGCCGAATGTGCTAAAGCTCTTAGCGTGGCTAAAACTCCTGCTGCCGAAAAAGCGTTGCTGGTAGCGTTGGAGACTGAAAAGCATGCCAAAGTGCGGCGTGCAATTGCTGTGGGCTTGGGCGAGTTTCGCACCGATGCGGTTGTGCAGGCGCTTACCAAAGTGCTGGAGGGCGACATTACCGATATTGTAGAAGGTTCTGCGGCTGTTGCGCTTGGTAAGACAAAACAACCTGACGCTTTTGATACGCTTGTAGCGGCTTTATCACGCGATTCGTTTAACCAGATGGTGCGTAACGGTGCGATTAGCGGGTTGGTAGAATTGAAAGATGCACGCGCCTTGCAGATTGCGCTAGAGTGGACTGCCTACGGGAAGCCTGACCAAAATCGGCAAGCGGCTACGGCTGCTTTGGGTAAAATTGGCAAAACCCTTAAGGATGCTGAAAAAGAAAAGGTGGTTGAACGGTTAACCGAATTATTGCAAGACCCAAGTTGGCGCACCCGCTTACAAGCAATTCGAGCGGCGCAAACTCTAGGCGATAACCGACATATTCCCGATCTACAACGGATTGTAGATACTGCGGTAGAAGGGCGAGAGATAAGAATCAGCCGTGAGGCAATTGCCGCTATTCGTACTGAGTCGGCAAAAGATGACGAGGTCAAGAAGTTGCGTGAAGATTTGGACAAATTGCAAAGTGAGAATAAGGAATTGCGCGAACGGCTTGAAACACTGGAGTCAAAAATAAAATAATGGGGCAAGGGTGCGGAGAGATTCGCACCCTCAATGTTGCTTACTAATCTTCTATTTTGGTAATTTTATTTTCTTCTATAATTGGAAGGGTGTCATGTTCTTGGCTACGGCGCAAGAACCATAGTTGAGCGTTGAAAGCAGGTTCCTCGCTTTTTGGTTTGATATGCTTGTAAGCGCCATCAGGTAATAGGAACCGGGCTTTTTGGTTATCTTTAAGGTATGAAGCTAATACCTCTTTGATTAACCATTCTTTGAGTGTTATTTCTTCTACCGGGAACATGGTCTCCACACGTCTATCCAGATTGCGTTGCATAATATCGGCGCTGCCAAGCCAGACTTCCTCTGCGGTTTTATCACCATTGCGGAAATAAAAGATTCGGTGATGTTCGAGGAAGCGTCCCACGATACTTATAACCCTGATATTTTCACTTAGCCCCTTTATACCGGGGATAATACAGCAACTATTCCTGATAATGAGGTCAATGCTGACACCGGCTTGGCTGGCTTCATATAAAGCGTCTATCAAGGTAAAATCGGTAAGGGCATTTACTTTGAAGATTAATTGTCCCCCTCTACCTGCTTTAACATGTTCAACTTCGCGTTTTATGCGTTCCAGCAAACCGTTTCGGATTCCACCGGGCGAAACTAAAAGTTTGCGATAAGTCGTATTAACGCTATAGCCTGTCAGAGAGTTGAATAGCGCGGAAGCATCTGCTCCTAAGTCCGGTTGACAAGTGAATAAACCTATATCAGTATATACCCTTGCGGTTTTGTAATTGTAATTTCCGGTGCTTAAGTGTACGTACCGCCTGATACCATCCGGTTCCTTACGTACTACTAGCAAAATCTTGCAGTGAGTTTTCAGTTCAATATCGCCATAGACAACATGTACCCCCGCTTTTTCAAGCGCCCTCGCCCACTCTATATTATTTTCTTCATCGAAGCGAGCTTTGAGTTCTACTAGCACCGACACTTGTTTACCGTTCAGGCTTGCCTCTGCCAGAGCCTCTACAATAGGAGAATTAGAACCGACCCGGTAAATAGTTTGCTTGATTGCCAGCACATCTGGGTCATTTGCAGCGGCATTGAGGAAATCAATTACGGGCGTAAAGCTGTCATAGGGATGGTGTAGCAGTATATCATGCGCTCTGATACTGGCAAATATATCTGTGCCGCTACGTAAGCTGGACGGCACGCGAGGGCGAAAAGGGGGGTCTTTTAACCCCGGTATTTCAAGCTCATACAGACTCATGAGATTGGCTAAACCAAGTGGACCCTCGGTTGGATAGATATAGTCTGACTCAATTTCGAGGTTGGAGCTAAGAATGCTTTTGATTGATTCTGGGGTGTGTGCGTCCACTAGAAGTTGAGTTACACTACCAAAGCGTCTTCTAGCTAGGCTTTCTTCCACAGTTTGCAAAAGATCGCCTGCTTCGTCTTGGCGGATTTCAATATCGGCATCGCGTACTACTCGGAAAGCATAACTATTCACTACTTGCAAACCGGTGAATAAACTATCTAGATTCGCCGCTACTAATTGTTCAAGCCAAACATAACCGCGTTTGCGCCCACGTATTAGCTCAGGTTGGTTGCGGTCGTATGGCACTTCTACCGGAACAAGTCGAGGCAAAACTTGGGGAATTTTCACACGCGCGAATTTATTGTCACCCTCTGGGGATTTAATTGCAACTGCTAAACTCAAACTCAGATTGGAGATATGTGGGAAAGGATGAGCAGGGTCAACTGCCAACGGGGTAAGAACCGGATAAACGGTGCTATCGAAAAAGCCCTTTAGAGTGGTTTTTTGTTCCTCATTTAGTTCTGAATAATTATAGATGTGGATTCCGGCTTTAGCCAATAATGGTAGTAGTGTTTGCTTGAAATATTTTATTGCTAAACTATAAAGTGCCTGTACTCGGTCGCTCAGTAGTAACAATTGTTCGCGAGGAGTCAGCCCATCCTCACTAGGTGAGGTAATTCCCTCTTCCACCTGCGCTTTTAAACCGGAAATCCGAATCATATAGAATTCGTCAACATTACTATAGAAAATGCTTAGGAATTTCACACGTTCCAGCAATGGATGTGTTTCATCCATAGCTTCTTCTAGTACGCGGTAATTAAACTCTAGTAAGCTAATTTCACGATTAAAATAAGCTTTTTGGGGTTCGATAAGTTGATGATTATCTGTATTACTAGGATGATTTCTAGTCATAAAGTTATTATATTTCCTTGTTAAATTACAGAATTGTTATTTTAAGCAGCTTATCTTACTAGATTTTAAGGTTATCAATCTATTTTGTCAAAATATTCCGATTGACTTTATCTTTTGTTCCAAATAAGATGTAAGTATTACTCTCAAAACCATTTAATTTTTGCCAAAGGTTAAAGATATGAGCGCTTTCGACTTGAAATTGCCACGTATGGCTACTATCCGTCAAAGTTTGTACCATGCTCCTTTAGGTGAGGCAGAGGTTATTGCATCGGTACAGCGTGAGTTTGCCAGAACTGGTTTGTTGAACAAGATTCAAGCTGGACAAACTATTGCTATTGGGGCGGGTAGTCGTGGGATAGCCTCAATCAATTTGATAATTAGGACTCTGGTAGAAGAAGTTAAAAAAATCAACGCTAACCCGTTTGTTTTTCCTGCAATGGGTAGTCATGGTGGGGCTACTGCCGAAGGGCAGGTAGAGATGCTTGGTACTTTGGGGATAACCGAGAGCTATATCGGCTGTTCCATTCTCAGTAGTATGGATGTAATCGAATTGGGTACTACCGCTAGGGGAGTGCCGGTATTTCTGGATAAAAATGCCTGCCAAGCCGATGGAATAATAATTGCAAACCGCATCAAGGCTCATACCAATTTTCGTGGTGAAGTTGAGAGCGGATTAATGAAAATGTTGGCAATTGGAACGGGCAAACAGCGGCAGGCAATGGCTATACATGCAATGGGCGCGGATGGATTGCGCGATAATATACCAGAGGTAGGGCAGGCGCTCCTAGACCGTGCGCCTGTGCTGGCTGGCTTTGCTTCAATTGAAGATGGTTATCATAACGCCACCCGAATTATAGGAGTAGAGCCTGAAAATTTCTTACGCACCGAGATTGAGCTTTTAAAAGAAGCAAAACATTATATGCCGAAACTACCCCTCAAGCAGTTCGATATTCTGGTGGTGGATCAAATCGGCAAAAATATCAGTGGTTCTGGTATGGACTCAAATGTAGTTGGCAGAGTAAGATTGCCCGGTCTTAACGCTTTTCCTGAACCTGACATTCAGGTGATTATTGCGTTGGATATGACGGAGGAGTCACATGGAAACGCCGTTGGTGTTGGTCTGGCGGATTTGACTGTACGACGTTTAGTTAACAAAGTGGATTACCATGCCACTTATACTAATGTGCTTACCGGTAACGGTCCGCAACATGGTGCGATACCGGTTACATTAGAGTCAGACAAGGAAGCAATACAGACTGCCAGCAAATATCTATTGCCTCCAATGAACCCATCTGACATCAAAATGATGCGTATCCGCAACACCTTGACGCTGGATGTTTTGCAGGTTAGTGAGGCTGTTTTGAGGCAACTCCAATCTTTGGATGGGATTGAAATTATTACAGAGCTTGCCGAAATTGAGTTTGATAGTAGCGGTTCGTTGTTCTAAAAGAAAAACCCCTCTTTAGTGAGAGGGGTTGATTTCTCTAATATAGTTGTTAAGGTCTTCCGTAGCGCCATTGGAAATAATGCTGCCCTACGTTCCCCATTTCCACCTGCCATTCCGCACTGTTATTCGGTGTAAATGTTAGGACTCGTCTTTCAAAGACCTGTACCATGACATCCTTTTCCTGTCCACCGACCACAGCTTTTATCCAGTAAGGTTCACTTAATGGCAACCCCATTACATATACCCAATCCATTAATTGGGCTTTTATGTAACTATTTCCGTCAAATACTGTTCCGGTAGAAGTGAGATAATTCCAGAAAACATCAGGAATATTGTGTCCGGTTTCGGTTACATATTTTGACAGCTTAACTTGAGCAGGGGCTGTATCAAGTTCAAAGGTGTTACCTTCGCTTGTTACTACAATATTAACCGTTTGACCTGAAAGATCGGCTGCCATGCCGTTTCCATCGACTGTAATTAGGTTTGCAAAACTTTGGTAGGTGGGTGATGGATTGGAATTACTCAAGTCTCCCGCTATTGGTAATGTGTTTGGTACGGTTTGCTGGAATAATGAGTCTCCGGTTGCTATTTTACCAAGAATCATTTCCCTGACTAACAAACCGTTGCTTACAAACCATTGTGAGTCGCGGTTACTCTTAGGGTTATTGATTTCCATCCGGCTTTTGTCAAAGTATTGTACCTGTCGTGAACCGCCGGGTGCATCAGCATAGGATTCTGTTTTAAACAAACCGGGCGTTCCCCACATCCAAGTACGGGCGGTGCGTCCTGATAGTACCGCTAGATCGGTGTAATCCCATACGCGCCTGAAACCGGAATCACTGAAGCTTAGGCTTAGTGAATTTACTGAGGCTCCTGCGACAGTCGTTGTACTGATAGCAGTGGTAGTGACTATGGGGGCGGTTGTAGCAATGGGACCAGACCCAGTCGAGAAAGTTAACAGGTAAGACATCCCATTTTGCCCTCTATCACCTGTATTCCTTGCCTCTGCATAGTATATACCATCACTCGGTACGCCGAAATTAACCTGTGAAGATAGGTCGCCATCGCTTCTATCATCATTTTGCCCGATCAAAACTTGGCTTGCAATCTTGGAAGGATCCGTCGAATCAAAGCTGATAGCCCATACGAATAGGGAAGTATCAATTCCGGCAGTAGGTAATCCGGTAAAACTGGTGCCGACTGAGTAAATCCGACCTGCTTTAGCATAAAACCTGACCCAATCTCTATCACCGTCAGGGCAGAATGTATGGGTCTGAGTTTCGTTTATCAAAATTTCTTTGGCAGTATTTGGCGTATTATCCGATTCATAAGCATCAAAGCAGGTTCCGATTCCGTTGCCAAAGGCTGCTAATGTGAGGTTATAGCTCATTAAATCGGTGCCATGTCCGGCAACGTCTTTAACTGCCAGATAATACCGAACAAATTCACCGAGCGATGTTCCGGTGGTGTAAGGTACTACCCAGTCAATGCGAGAGGCTAGACCTGCTCCGGGATAATCATCGCTGGAATAGATAGGTTTGAGGCTACCATCGGCGTTAAGTTGGTACAGCACTATAAAGGTGTCAATTCCGCCTTGCAGTTTGCTGGTGAAAACACTGTACGTTTTACCCTTAACCAAATCAAAATATTGCCAATCTACATCGCTGGCAGGGCATGCAAAATGGAATTGGGTTCCATCATTAGCAGTGTCTATAGTAGGCAAACCGGGAGTTGGGTTGAAAGGTGCCGTAGCGCTTTGGCTAGGTTTAAGTTGGCTGGCTTGACTAGGGTTATTATCCGGTTCAAATCTGTCATAACATGTTCCAAGAGTTGGTGTAGCGCCGGGTGTACTGGTAGCGGGTACGGTAGTGCCTATGCCGTTTAATGTTAGTGTAAGTCCATATGCTCCGCAAGGGTTGTTATGATCAGGTTGACCCTGAATAACCCTTATATAGTAGCTACCGGTTGCTGATGCTGTAAAAGTAATAGTAGAAATATAGCTGGCACTAGTAGTTCCACTACCGTTATCGGCTGCCAGCGGAGTATTTACATTGGCTATACTATCCAGCAGAAAGATTGCTGGGTAAGTTTGATACTCAGGTAGAGTTTCAACTAATGCTTCTGCCGTTATTGTATAACTTCGTCCTGCTTGTGCAGTAAACCCAACCCAATCTTCATCGGCTGGATTCAGTGTGTGGGCTTGTATTGTTGATACCAGAATAGGTTTTGCAGTAGCGGCTGTGTTATCTGGTTCATATGTATCAACTGTTCCGGGACAAGCTCCCATAACCCGATAGCCCGGTGTAGGTGCAAGCGGCGTGGTTACAGGCGCAGCCTGATTTACTACGTTTCCATTTGCGGCTAATGCTTTGGGATTCGCGCCATTAAGGTAAGCTTTGTCCAGTTGCATAACCCTGTTAAAATTAAAGGGCGAGGCGTATTGCTTTTCAATCCTTTGCGCTTCATCTTTGTTATTCGGAAGCGATGGCAAAACGCCATTCCATGACGCGCTAACAGCGGTCGGTTCAGCCGCACTTAAAGCTCCATCTGCTACCGGACTGTAGCTTGAAGCCATAAGCGCAGATTCTACCAGTATTACTGTAACTATTAGGAGTATTGATACTCGAAATAATCGGGATTTGTAAATTTTGTGATTAGTGCGATTAGGTTTCATTGGATGAAATTCCTCCGGCAATTGGCTCAGCTATTATTTGTCTGAGCTTTAGAGCTATTTTGCGAGCTGCATATAGGTGAGGCATGGTATGAACATATTATTCCAATGTTATGATTATATATATCAAACCTTAACCCTGTCAAACTTCTTTGCAAAAGTTTAATCTCAAACAGTTGGTTATAATAATAGGGTGATTATCTCAATGAAAAGTATGGAGAAAAATAAATGATTCTAGTTCTTGGAAGTACAGGCTTTATTGGAAGAAATTTGGTGCCAAAACTTGTACAAAAGTATCCCGGCAATGTTCGGATTTTGGTGCGCCCAAATGCAGGCTCCTCTAAACGAAGTGCGGCAAGTTTAGCTGCGCTGAAGAAATTAGCTGGTTTGGAAATAGTTGAAGGAGATGTATTAAATCCTGCCTCGCTTGCTAAAGCAATGAAAGGAGTTGAGACAGTTTTTGATTATGCTCAAGTCACCGCTAATTACAAGAATAAGGACAATATTTACTGGCGAGTAAATGTTGAAGGCACCAAGAATGTCGTAGCAGCAGCGGAAGCAGCAGGGGTAAAACGGTTTATTTTGGGTAGCGGTTTGGGTACTATAAAGGGTGCGCCCGGTAGTTATATGCGAACCCGGTGGGAAGCTGAGCAAACTGTACGAAACAGCAAATTAAGCTGGACTATTCTTCAACCTAGTATTCTATTTGGGCGTGGCGCAGAATTTTTCGAAGCACAGGCGCGTATTATTAAAATGCTTCCGCTTGCAACTGTTATAGGAAATGGGAAAATTCGAATGCAACCCATTTATGTTGAGGATGTCGTAGCGGCTGCAATCGAATGTATTAATCGAGATGATAAAATAGGCAAGGCAGTTGCTTTTGGAGGACCGGCTACTTTCACCTATAAAGAGCTTATATCCCTCATTGTAAAAAACTTGAAGAAGCAACGCCTGTTTTTATATCTCCCCTTGCCGTTAGCGCGTATAAACGCAGCACTGTTCAATGTAATACCAGAACCTCCTTTGACTCCGGCAACACTGGAATTATTTGATTTTGAAAATACTACCGGTGATGATCAGATTCTTGAGAAGGAATTTGGAATAAAAGCCTTTTCTTTGCAAGAGTATCTGGAAAAGAATAGTATTCTCGGTTAGTTTTGAGCAAATAAAAACCACCTGTCTTACCTTTATTGTGTAGGGCAGGTGTTATATGAATCCATCATTTTCGCCGGGTTAATTAACCCAACCGTTTTTGATAATTGCAACTACTCGTCCTTGAATTTTCACCCCATCAAGATCATCACGCTCAGAATCACCTCTTTGCGGCAAAATATGGATGGGTCCTAAATTCTGATTGGCTGGTTGTAATAATACTCGGTCTGAATAACGATGACGGTAAAATCTCTTGAGGGTTACTAGCCCGGCAGGGTCATTGCTGTCGGTAAGACAAGCAATAACGAAATCCCCTTCATCCGCCCAAGTTTGGGATTGTACTATTATTATGTCTCCATCGTCGATTTCATTTTCTATCATTGATTGACCACGTACTCTTAGGGCGTATGTTTGGCGATTGATTTTTACTTCATCTTGATTAAGCATGACAAAGTCTACATCTGCTCCATAACCGGTCTCGTGATAGGCAATCGTTACATCATACTGTCCAGCCGCGACTTCACCAACCACAGGCAATTTGACATAACTTATTTGGTTAAAATTATCCCACGGCGCTGGTCCGTCCGAAGCTACCATTTTCACACTGGAATTATAACGATTCGGACGAGTTTTAGTATTTTGGGAGGCTGCTATATTTTTAGACTGCCCTAAGATTCGGTAATCACTCAAGTTTCCTTCAGGGGTGCGTTGCGCTAGAGTGAAACCATATTCTCCGGTAATGTTGGAGGTACGCTTAAAGTTCCAACAAGATGCAGTAATTTCTCCAGAAATGGTAACTTTGTCCATATTATTATTTTCTTTGTTGTACTTCATAATAATTTTGTTTTCCTGAAGAGGTCGGGCAATTCATATCAAGGCAAGCCTGTTTCCTGCCAATAAGACAGGAAACATTAATACTATTTTCAGGTTGGGGTAAACGGAGACTTATTCTATATTGAAGCGCGGATAACCCCAACGAGTTTACCCATAACACGGGCATTGCTGAGTTTTTTAACAATCGGTCCCATAGTTGGGTTAGCCGGTTGCAAACGTACCTCATCCTTGGATTTATCAGGGTACCACTTTTTCAGTGTGGTTTCGCGTTCCTCTTCCAGCCATACTGCCACAATTTCGCCAACTTCGGCAGTTTGCTGAGGTTTAATTAAAACTATATCACCATCGGCGATAAGAGCATCCACCATTGAGTTACCCTTTACTTTAAGGGCAAATACTTCATTTGGTTTGCGTGTGCCTAGCATAGAGGGAGGAACTTCAACCGTATCTTCGGTAGTTCTATCTCTACGGTCTGGGATAGGCTCACCGGCAGCAATAGTACCAAGGAGAGGAACTTCAAGTGTTCTAGCTCCGGTAGTACGATATTTTAGACAAATGGCTCTAGATTTCCCCTCTGTGCGGCTAATATAGCCTTTTTGCTCAAGCGCTGCTAGGTTATAATCAACAACTGAGGTTGAGGAAATCGTAAGGGCTTGTTGTATTTCTCTTACAGTGGGGGGTAAGCCATTATTATCATCAATGAATTGCTCAACAAATTCAAGCATTCTTTGCTGTTTAGCAGAAAGCTGATTCATTTTGCGCCTTCCTCCTGAACGGTTTAACCGTGCGCCAGTTTTAGCAGGCACTTCGGTCGGGTTTTTATAGTTTTTAGAAGGTGCAACGCTTGTGGGTTTTATTTGCACCGCTTCAATTTCTGCGGAAGCAGTTCTAGGTTTAGCACTTACTGCATTAGCCATTAAAATTGAAACTCCCTGTTAGTTATAGCACCCTCTAGGTTATAAAGGATTTGTAAGTTATGCTCTTATATTTGTAGGGCATAGCTTCGTGATTAAACCAAATATACAATAGAACAATTATACGCACGAACAAGGGTTCTTGTCAAGGGGTTTTTTCTATATGAATAGGTGTTTTAGTCCTATAATTTGGAAACGGGCGCTAGAGATGCATGCGCCCGTCGGGTTTTGGGTAAAATTTCAGTCTGCCAGCAAATGTACCAGCAATCCTTTTTGAGCATGCAAACGATTCTCGGCTTGCTGGAAAACCGCGCTTTGCGACCCTTCCAATACTTCCTCGGTAACTTCATCGCCCCGGTGCGCTGGTAGGCAATGCAATATCAATGTGTCAGGTTTTGCCATTTCCAGCAAGCTAGAATTAATCTGGTAAGGCTTGAAAACGCGACGACGCAATTCAGCTTCGCTTTCCTGTCCCATACTAGCCCACACATCGGTGTAGATTACATCAGCCTCGGCTACTGCTTCTGGGCTGTTGCTAACCTTTACATAGCTATTACCGTTAGCGAGTTGGCGAGCTTGATATACGATTTCTTCATCGGGCCAATACTGGGGGGGAGTGATTATTGTAATGTTTATTCCGCTTAAAGCGGAAGCGAGCGCAAGGCTATGCGCCATATTGTTTCCATCCCCGATATAAGCCATTGTCAGCCCTTTGAGCTTGCCGAATCGCTCCCGGATGGTCAATAGATCGGCGAGCGCTTGACAGGGATGTTCCCGGTCGGTAAGACCGTTGATTAGAGGCTTACTAGAATAGTTGGCGAGTTCCACCAAGGTCGAATGGTCACGTACCCGCGCCAGAATACCGTCTGCCATGCTGCTGATAACCCGTGATACGTCGGAGGAAGTTTCGCGCTTGCCGAGTCCAATTTCGGTGGGCGCAAGATAAAAAGCGCGTCCGCCAAGTTGGTACATACCGATGTCGAAAGAAAGGCGCGTGCGTAACGAGGGATGCTCAAAAATCATCGCCAATGACTTACCGTTCAGAATAGGGGTTGGTTCACCGCGTTTAAGTCGTGTCTTAATATCGAGCGCGGTATCCAACACCTGCGCCAGTTCTTGAGCGTTCAAGTCCGCAGACGAAAGTAGATGCCTACCCTTTAGAATGGGTATAAATGTAGCGTTATTGTCGTTCATCTTGTCCTGTATTTTTCTCCTTCAACCAATCCCGTGTTTCCATTAGCAGATTTTCGGCAGCAGTAAGTGCATTGGCAACTTGTTCGGGGGCAGTTCCGCCGGTAGTCTTACGCGAGCCAAGGCTGGACTCAACCGTTATCAGCAAAATATCTTCGTCAAATTCAGCGGCAAGCATCCGGTATTCTTCCAACTTTAGGTCTGCAAAGGTGCGCCCTTCTTCAACGCACTTTTTAACCAATTTGCCCGATATTTCGTGTGCTTGCCGAAACGGGATGCCCTTTTTCACTAGATAATCGGCAATATCGGTGGCGGTAGCAAAACTACCTTGTGCGGCGCGATAGAGCGTTCCAGTGCGGATTTGCATGGTGGCGACCATCCCGTTGAAAACGGTCAGGCTGTTAACCAAGGTTTCTACCGAATCAAAGAGCGGCTCTTTGTCTTCCTGCATATCCTTGTTATAAGCCAGCGGCAGCCCTTTGAGCATGGTTAATACCGATACCAGATTGCCTACCATACGCCCACTTTTACCGCGTACGAGTTCTGCCATATCAGGGTTTTTTTTCTGCGGCATGATGCTACTTCCGGTGCTGTAGGCATCATCCAGTTCGATGAAGCCGAACTCGCCGCTCGACCACAAAACAATTTCTTCGGAAAAACGGCTCAGATGCACCGCACAAAGAGCGGCGGCAGAGAGCGTTTCTACTACGAAATCGCGATCACTTACTGCATCAAGGCTGTTGCGGGTAATTGCGTTCATTCCCAGTTGTTCCGCCACATATTCGCGGTCGAGCGGGTAGGGTACGCCTGCCAACGCGCCACTGCCAAGCGGTGATACATCGGTACGGGTATAGCAATCGTAAAAACGCCCGGCATCGCGTTGCAACATCTCGAAGTAAGCCAACAAATGGTGGGAAAGTAAAACAGGTTGCGCCCGCTGTAGATGGGTATAGCCGGGCATAATTACCCCGTGCCATTTTTGTGCCAGCTTTAGCAAGGTTTCTTGCAAATTGGCGATGCGCTCAACAATCGTCACAATTGCTGAGCAGGTATAGAGGCGCACGTCCAAGGCTACTTGATCGTTGCGACTACGCCCTGTATGAAGCCGTCCGGCAGCAGACCCGATTTCTTCTGCCAGTACCGCTTCAATGTTCATGTGAATATCTTCGCGGTCGAGCCTGAACTCAAATTCGCCTTGTTCGATACGAGCGCGGATTTTTTCCAGCCCTGCAATTATTGTATTCGAGTCTTCGGGCGAAATGATGCTCTGTTTTGCCAGCATACGGGCATGAGCGATAGAACCGGCAATGTCCTGTCGGTATAGGTTGCGGTCAAAAGGAATCGAAGCCCCGAACTCTTCGGCGGTTTTATCAACCTCTTTACCGAAGCGTCCTCCCCACAATTTCATTATTATCCTCATTAGAAATCAGAAGCCGGTCAACAAGCGTCAAATTCCGACTTCCAGCTTAATTGCCGAAAGCATACAAACGGTTATCAAAACAGGTGAAATAAATCTTCCCGTTAGCAGCCGCAGGTGCAGAGGCTATTATATCATCTGCCTGATAATCCCACTTTTTCTTGCCTGTCGCAGTCTCAAGGGCGTAGAACCGGCTGTCATTAGAGCCGAAGAAGACGGTATCGCTTGCCACCAGAGGAGAGGAAGCCACACCATCTCCTGTCTGAAATTCCCATATTTTTGCCCCGCTTGTGGCATCTAGCGCGTAAAACTTCTTATCGAAAGAGCCGATAAAGACTTTCCCACCTGCCACTGCCGCCGAAGAACGAATCGCTGCGCCCGTTTTGAACTCCCATTTCTGTGCGCCAGTGTTTATATCCAGCGCGTGAACGCTGCTGTCGTCCGCTCCGAAATATGCCAACCCATTGGAAACGGCGGGGGAGGAGGCAATGCCTTTCTTGCCCGGCACTTCGTAAGTCCATTTGACTTTGCAAGTGGCGGTATCCATAGCGATAAAACGTCCGTCATTGACCCCAAAAAGGGCAAGATTATTGACTATTGCAGGGCTACCCGTAACACCGTTATTGAAGGGTTGTCCAAGCGAAAGAGCGCAGCGTTTCTGCCCAGTATTGGCATCCACAACATAGAAACTACCATCTTGCCCGCCAAAGTAAACCGCGCCGTTGATTATCTGTGGCGACCCGGTAATCGGCGAAAGGGTTGGGAAATCCCATTTCTTTTTCTGGGTAGTCAGGTCAATTGCGTAAAAGAAGCCGTTTTGTGAGCCAAAATAAATGGTGTTTCCGGCTACAGCGGGTGTACCAACGATAGGTCCAGAGGTAAAGAACCACTTTTTATCGCCAGTCTTTATATCAATAGCATAGAGAGCACCATAATCTGAGCCAAGATAAATAGTGTCGCCCACAATTACAGGCGAGCCGGGTAACTCTTGCCCGTAAGTTTTTGCCCATAAGCGGTTGAGAGGAGTGTTAATTTTAGCGTCAAATGCACGAGTTCTACCGGGATTCAAGCCGCTATTGGGCCAGCTTTGACCGCTGCTATCTCCGCTACTCTGGGCGGCAGGTCCGGTTGGGGTGGGCGGGAGCGGCACGGAAGTGCTTAAATCTAGGTCGGTTGCCATTGTTGCGATAGCGTTAGCGGTCTGGAGATTACCAACATTCAGACCGTTGTTACCCACCAGTGGAGCAGGTGTGCTACGTGCTGCCTGAGAAGCACTGGTAGCAATATTACCGGCAGAGTTGGAAGTGAGGATAAGGAAGAAAGCAATAATCAACGCCACCAGTGCCAGGGCTAGGGCAATTTCAAGACCGCGACCTTGTTTTCCCCCCGTGTCCTTGCTTTCCGATTTAGTGATTGGAACAGCGGAGTTACCCTGTTTAGCTGAGGCATCCCGAACTAACACCGCTTGACGATTTTCCGGTTGGTCGGTATCGAGTTCAACACCGGGTTGCTTGGATTTCGGTTTGGCTTTTTTGTCGGGTTTATTTTCCAAAGCCGTTCTCCTTTTTCTACTTCAATATGGGCGAGAAACTTGCCATTTTTTACTAATAAAAAACGCCAGAATATTACTTCTGGCGCGTCATATTTCCTATTTCTTTTCTTCTTCGGAATGGGTATCAGGCGATACTGCATCAGGTGATGCCAACGATAGCATTTCGCCCTGAGTGCGCCCTGCCAGTTGGATTTGCGATTGGTTACGCAAGGATAGCCCGAAGATGTTGATAAAGCCTACCGAGGCTTCGTGTTTGAACTGGTCGCCTTTGTCGTAGGTTGCCAACGCGAAGTTATAGAGTGATTTAGGCGAATCACAGGAGGCTTTTATCACGTTGCCCTTGAATAGTTTGACCGTAACCGTACCGCTGACATAGCGTTGGCTGCTGGCTACATATGCGGCAAGGTCTTGATGGAGTGGGCTGAACCATAAGCCGTTATAAACCAAATCGCCGTATTCGGCGGCTACCCGTGTTTTGAAACGTGCCGAGTCTTTAGTTAGGGTGAGGTCTTCCAGCCAACGGTGGGCGCGGTGCAGAACAATTGCAGCGGGCGCTTCATAAATTTCGCGACTCTTGATACCCACCAGACGGTTCTCAATGTGGTCAATACGACCAATTCCATGCCGTCCGGCAATTTCATGTAGTTTGGTAATCAGGGTCACTCCATCCATACGCTCGCCATTTAGAGCGATAGGGATACCGCGCTCAAACTGAATTTCCACGTATTCGGCTATATCGGGTTGCTTGTCCGGGCTTGCCGTCCACTCATAGACTTCTTCGAGTGGCTCGTTGCGAGGGTCTTCCAGCGGACCCGCTTCCACGCTGCGACCCCACAGGTTCTGATCAACGCTGTAGCGTTTTTGGCTGACCGAGAGCAAAGGAATGTTATTTTGGGCAGCATACTCGATTTCTTCATCGCGAGTCATGCGCCATTCACGCACCGGAGCAATAATTTTCAAATCTGGCGCCAGCACGTTTACCGAAATGTCAAAGCGCACCTGATCGTTGCCTTTTCCGGTACAGCCGTGTGCTACCGCTGTAGCACCTTCCTCACGCGCTACCTGCACCAGATTCCAAGCGATTAGTGGGCGTGCCAGCGCGGTTGCCAATGGGTATTCGCCTTCGTATAATGCGCCTGCCTGAAGCGCGGGCCAGATGAAGTATTTGACGAATTCTTCTTTGACATCGCGCACCAAGGCGTTAACTGCGCCGATTTCAAGCGCACGCTTGCGGATGGATTCAAGGTCGCGGTCATTCGCGCCCACATCTACGGTGAGCGTAACCACTTCCATATCGTATTTTTCTTTAATCCATTTGATGGCAACGCTGGTGTCAAGACCACCGCTATATGCCAGTACAACCTTCTGCATTGTTCTCTCGTTCTCCTCGCAGAAATAATAATTATGTTATGTAATTGTAATAGGTTGATTGTAGCATAAGGGACATATCACATGCAATATATCCCTTAGCTTTGTGAAAGAAGGCGGTTTATTGTCTCAATTGTAATTCCCTCCAGCGATGGCACTACTAGGTTCGCACCTGCTGCCCGTAAACTATCTTCGCTGTGATGCCCTACAAAGGTGATAGCAATGCTTTTCATACCCCCGGCTGTCGCCGCTTC
Organism: Candidatus Chlorohelix sp.; assembly: GCF_037138995.1. Lineage (NCBI taxonomy): Bacteria > Bacillati > Chloroflexota > Chloroflexia > Candidatus Chloroheliales > Candidatus Chloroheliaceae > Candidatus Chlorohelix > Candidatus Chlorohelix sp. The sequence goes on from NZ_JBAXHI010000008.1 coordinate 123,893, forward strand.
GATGCCAGCTACCGCATCTTCCATAACTAAACAGTTCTGGGGAGGGACTCCCATTCTTTGTGCTGCTACCAGAAAGACTTCCGGGTCTGGCTTACCTTGTTTAGTATCTTCCATACCGACAATAGCTTGAAAATACGGTAGGCTTCCGGTAATTTCGGTAATCATTTCGAGGTTTTTATGGGGTGCGCTACTGCCAAGTGCCTGTTTATAACCAGCAGCTTTCAATCCATCCAGCAATTCGCGCACACCGGGCAATAAATCAATCCCGTGACGCGCTTCTGCTCGATAATAAAGCTCTTTTTGCTCGCCCAATTGCGCTATTTCTTCGGGGGTGTGTCCGGGAAAAAGCGAGCCGATGATTTCAGGGTTGCGTCTGCCGAAGGTAGCGGTAAAATCATCGCGGGTAAAGGGCATCTTCAAGTCCTGTGCCAATTGCACCCATGCATTAAAATGAAGTTCTCCGGTATCCACTAGCGTACCATCTACATCCCAAATCACCGCGTATAGGTTCTGATTAGACAAAGCTAACTTCCTTACTTAAAGATACTCATAAAAATGAACTAAAATAACAGGCTAGATTATACTACTTTCCACCTAAAACGACATAGGCGAAATCTACTATTAAGATAACATACGCAATACCAGAATGTTATTTCTTTACTGCTTCTTAGCAGCTTCATTCGGGCGCAAGATTAGTTGTTGGGCAGTGGAAAAGGTTTTGGCACGAATAAGCAATACTGAGGCAATTGCTGTTAAACCTGAAGCGGCGTAAATCATGGCGATAACTGCAAACTGGTAGATAGCGGCGTAAATTGGGTCACTTCCCGCTAGTATCATTCCGGTCATTAAGCCCGGTATCCACACAATGCCCAAAGAACTGAGATTATCAATACGCGGTATCAGGCTGGAATGAACCGCCGATTGTATGTAAGGTGCGACCATTGTTTCAGGTTTGGCTCCAAGCGCTAAACCCGCTTCAATGAGTCCGACATGTGCCTTTACATCTGAGTTATAACGCTCTAACGCTTGCGCTCCGGCATTCATAGCGTTGGCGACTAGCATACTTCCCACCGGAATAACCGAAATAGAGGAGCAATCAATCACTCCAATTAATACCATCAATAAAATAACCAAACCTGCGCCAAGCCCGATTCCATAGAACGAAGCCCAGAATGTTCCGGGTATAGTTTTGGTTCGTTGGTAGTTCATGGTTGAAGCAGCAAGAATCATTGCCAGCAATATAAATATGCTGAGCCAATCCGGTCCTTTCAATACAAATACCAGTACCACCCCCACCAGCACTATTTGTACTATCCCGCGAATTAGCGCAACGATTACTTCTCTTTCGAGGTGGATTTTCTGCCAACGTGCGCCTAAAGTAACCAACAAAACCAGTGTAACTGTTGCGACCACTTGAAAAATTCCCAGCATCAACTGATCTTTAAACAAGTTGCTAAGCATGTATAATTTCCTCTACTGTGCCAATTGCAGCTAATTTTCCTTTAACCAGATACAAAGCGCGGTTGGCAATTCTGGCAGCTTGCGCCATATTATGGGTGATGATAAGGCAAGTTAGGTTTTCTTCTGCAATAATATTGCTCAAGAGGGTTTCCACTTCATGCTCAGCCTCTGAGTCAAGCGCGGAGGTTGGTTCATCCAGCAGTAATATTTTTGGTGAGTTAGCCAGAGTGCGTGCCAGCGAAACTCTTTGAGCTTCACCGCCAGAAAGATTGTTAATATTACGTTCCTGATAGCCGGGCAACCCCACTCTTTCCAAAAGCCAGCTAATTCTTTCAGAACTGAGGGTTATTCCGCGCTGGCGAGGTCCAAAACTGATATTCTCTGCAATTGAACCGGGGAAAAGATAGGGTACTTGCGAGACCATCCCGATTTGCTGGCGTATAATTGAAGGAGGTAAAGTTCTGTAATCTTTGCCTTCATAATAAACAGTGCCTGAAGTTGGCTCATCCAACCGATTAATCAATCTTAAAAAGGTGGTTTTTCCTGCTCCGCTTGGTCCGATAATTGCCAGAACTTCGCCCTGTTCTACTTGGATGTTTATATTTTCGATTAGGATTTTATCCGCAATTTGCCGACTGAGGTTTTTTGTCTCGATTATCATAATTTGTATTTTTTCCGGTTTGTAAATAAAAGATACGCTGCACAATTATAATCCTTTTGAACTTACATTTTTACACTTATTAATCCAAATCAAAAGCGTTTGACTACACCGGGCTGCCCGGCAACCGTTCATCAGTTTGTACCTGTACATAGCCTCAACAAATATTCGGTTTAGTATTGTCGAAAAAGCATGATAAAGCACACAAAATCACAAAATCGTATAAGATGACCACCTTGCGTGGGCGTGTTATAATGTTAAATAACATTACATAACATGTGTTTGCCATTGGCTGCAAATTCCGAAAGGTGGAAATCATTGACTATCGGCAATTCCTCCAAGCAACTGCAAGAAGGCATCCAGAAGGTTAAAGATGGAAGCCTCGAAGATGCTTATAATATTTTCAGAAAATTAACCGACAAGGATCCCAACAACGAGTTTGCTTGGATCTGGCTTGCTACTACCTCCACCAATCCGGCAGAGAAACGCAGCGCACTCGGACATGCTTTGGATATAAATCCGAATAGCAGCCATGCTAAAGATGCTTTGCTCGACCTGGATATGAAAATGCGTGCCGCACAGCCATCCGAACCTCCCTTTAGCCTACCGCCCTTGCCTGGTAATCCTCCAATCGGCATTCCTCCCGAAAATGATGACCCGTTGGCAACTTTAAGGGCAACTCCCGGCAGCAAAAAAAATAAGAAACAAAAGAAAACTGCTGCGACTAAAGGAAGTACCCAGCAGCCCGGCAAAAAAGGTTCTCGCCGGTTCAGGCTGGCGGTATTCGCGATTGCGGTTGCGATTCTGGTATTGTCAATTGCTTTTGTGGTCACGCAAAACCAAAATAATACCCAGACGGTTGCCACTGATGAGAACACCACTCCAACCGTGATAATAACTACAACTGTTACTACTCCTGTGCCTTCTGAAACTACTGCGGAGGTTACACCTACGGTTCGGAGTGAAACTGTTGCTGTTACTACCCAATCCGCTGTTCAGGCAACTACTGTAGTGGCGGGGCAATCTGGTACAGGTGGAACAGCCGCCGACAGAATCGATAAATTGGTGCTGGCTAGTCGGAAAAGTGCGGATGCAGGAGATTTTAAAGCGGCGGTTGCTTCTCTTAACGAGGCATTAGGAATAGAACCGCGCAATATTCCCGCCAATTTTGAGCTTGGCTTAACCTATATGCACGCTCCTGATGACCAGTCGGTGGGTGGCGGCAACCGCTTTGAAGCAGCCACACAATCTTTCAAACGTGTAACTGAACAGGCTCCGATTTGGGCGGGAGGATGGGCTAGATACGGTGAGGCTCTATCTGCACGTGGGGATGTGCCGGGTGCAATCAAGGCATTGGCACGCAGCCTTGAGCTTGACCCAAATGGAGCGGAAAGATGGCTGACGCTGGCAGTATTGTACGAGCGCAATAACCAACAAGCTGAGGCGGGCTATGCTCGTCAGCGAGCGCAAGGTATCAATGCTACGCCACCGCCGGGTGCGCCCCGCTAAAAAATAGGATTTATGCCTTTAGGCAAAGATTCTTATAACTGTATCAATAAATTTTCTCCGACAACCCGACAATCTAGGAGAAACACATAAATGAATTTGAACACACAAGCCGAGATTGAGAGCCGGTTCAAGCAAGGTGTTGACCTTGCTAAACAGGGCAATCAAGGCGAGGCATATCGCATTTTTCTTGAAATTACCAAGCTAAACCCTACCAACGAACAAGCTTTGCTATGGCGTGCTGCTGTCAGCGTCAATCCGGCTGAAACTCTAGCCTGTTTGGAATTGGCGCTGAAAATTAATCCAAACAATGAACGCGCCAAAGCCGGACTGGAGTGGGCAATGCAGCGGATGAACACTGCTATACCCAATACAGAAAACCTGCTCAAAGAACAGAAAATACATCCTACAAACGTACAAAACGAAACAAAAGCCGCTGATATTCCGTACAAAAGAAGTAGGTTTCAAACCCAACAGGTAAAATTCATAACTCCTGCACCTGTATCTATTGAACGAGAAGTTAGGAAAGTTGCGAACAAACCTGAGAAAAAGAGTAAACGCGCCTCGTCTATCGAAAAAAAAGTAGAAAGCGAGGTATTGCAAGCAGCGGTTCCAAAAATAGCGCTGACCATTTCTGAAAAGGTCAGGTGGAATGCACAACGTACTGCAAACAGTTTTAACGATACGCGTTTAGCTCTGAGGTGGTCTTTATTACTCTTCCTGATGGCAGTATGCCTAGTATTAGCAGGGTTTGCGCTCGCTCAGCTTGCCACAGGTTTGGGTGTTGCAGCTCTGGGAATTACTTTATTTGGCGTTTACCTGCTCAGCCGATCAGATTATTAAAAAGTAGAGAGAAGAGAAAAGCATCTATGTTTAAAGAGCTAAGAAAGCTTTTTACCGCACCCTTTGGCGGCACAGGTTATGGGGTGAGTGGTACTGGCGGGGGTGGCGGAGGCGATGACTCCGGTAAAGACCCCAAACGTGACAAACCCTCCGATGATGATAGCCCAAAATCTAAAGACCCTTTTGAAAATTTTGATTTCACCCAATTTCGTTCGCGCCGTTCGGGACCTCCACCACGCAACCCGGATGATAATCCTCGTGGGCGACAACCTTTTGGCAACTTTGATTTCAGTCAGTTCGGAGGCGGCAGAGGAAACATACCGCAAGTGCAATTCAATATGCCACGCCCTAGCCGCGGAGCGATAATTGCAATTATTGTTGCCGTAGTGGTAGTGGTATTTGCGATATTTTTGCCCGGCTTGTTGGGATTCTGGGCAGACATTATGTGGTTTCAGGAAATCGGTCAACAGAGCGTATATTGGACTGGAATTATTGCCAGAATTGGCGCATTCGCAGTAGCAGCGGTAGTCGCATTCATCGTCATAATGTTGAACGTATGGGTGGCACGCCGTATTGGACCACGCGGGCCGGTAATTGATGCCGCGCCGGATAACCCGCTTACTGCCCTGTTAGGTGGCAGCGTGCGCCTGTTGAATATACTTTTTGTGGTAGCCGCGATTATCATCAGTTTAGTAATGGCGGGCGCTTTTTCCAGCAATTGGCAGGTTATTTTAACCTATCTAAACGCGGCAAGTTGGACTGATACCGAGAAAATATTCAATCAAACAGCCGGGTTTTATGTATTTGAACTACCTTTCTATAGCTTCATACAAGGCTGGTTAATTGGATTAGGTGTAGTGTCGGTGATAGCGGCGGCGTTGGTATATGGCTTGAACTTTGCCCTATCTGGACGCACCATTAGCCTGACCACCGGCATAAAATCTCATGTTTCGGTGCTTGGCGCATTTTTGCTGGCTCTTTTCGCGTGGGGCTATCAGATTGCAAACAGCAATTTGGTGTATTCACCGCGGGGCGTAACACCCGGCGCAAGCGCAACGGATGTTGAATCGCAATTTCCTGCCAACAATATTCTTTCGATAATTGTGCTGGCAGCCGCGATTTTATTACTTGCCAATATTTTCGTGCGAAACGAACGACTTGGTACTACTTTGTTGATAGGAGCATCCGGTGTATGGTTGGGGGCAACTATCTTGCTAGGAGGCGTGTTTCCCTCTTTGTACCAGAACTTCAGCGTAAAGCCCAACGAAATTACCAAAGAATCAAAATATATCAGCAACACAATCGAACAGACTCGCAAAGCATTCGGCTTGGACAAATTGGAGCGAATTCCGTTTCAGGGAACAGTAGCGTTGACTCAGCAAGATGTACAGCAAAATCCATTGGTAGTAGATAATATCCGATTATGGGATTACGACAAGGTACGCGCGGTGTATGACCAACGCGAAACTTTGCGTCGCTACTACAATTTTGAGGATGTTGACATAGATCGTTACCCGTTGCGAAACGGCAATCTTACTCAGGTGATGATTAGCGCCCGTGAATTGCGTATCAGCAATCTCGATGCAAACGCTCAAACATGGCAAAGCCAGCATGTGCAATATACTCACGGGTACGGCTTCCAAGCTAGTCCGGTCAATCAGTTTGACTCGCAGGGGCAACCTGTCAATTTGATTACTCAGAGCTTTCCCATCAGCAGCACTGGTGTGTTAAAAGTGGATCAACCTCGAATCTACTATGGTAGTTCTTACAACAACCGCACCGACTACGCGATTGTTGGTACGAAATTGCCTGAAATTGACTATCCTTTCACCGAAGCGATACCCGGCAAAACGGCTGGGCAAAGCGGAGATAACGCTACCTATGCCTATGGCGGTCTGGGTGGTATTAAACTGGATAATTTTTTTGCAAAATTGGCGTTTTCCGCTAAGCTGGGCGATTTCAACCTGTTAATCAGCGACTCGGTCGGAGATAACAGCAAATTGCTGATTAACCGCAATGTCAGTGACAGAATTCGTCTGGTAGCGCCCTTCTTGCGCCTCGATTCCGATCCATATCTTGTGGTGAGCGGTGGTCGGATGTATTGGATAGTAGATGCCTATACCTCCACCCAACGTTACCCGCACGCGGGTTATCTGGATAGTGCCAAAACCGTTAACTACATTCGCAATTCGGTCAAAATCGTGACAGATGCTTATGATGGCACAATGTCTTTCTACATAGTGGATGATACTGACCCTTTGGTAAAAACATGGGCGAATATTTATCCTACACTGTTCAAGCCTTCCAACACTATACCGGCAGACTTGAAGGCACATTTCCGCTATCCAGAAGATTTATTTCGATGGCAAAGCCTGATGTACCTTACTTACCATGTGGATGACCCGACTGCGTACTATACACGCAGTGACCAATGGCAGTTGCCACAAGATCCTCGCCCTGATTATGCGGGTCAGGCGCTTCCTGCTACCTATCTGGTAACTCAGTTGCCGGGAGGACAAACCAAGCCCGAATTTGTGTTGATTCAGCCATTTGAGCCGCAAGGCAAACGCAATATGGTAGCGTGGATGGCTGCCCGGATGGATGGGGAAAATTACGGCAAGTTGGTGATTTATGACTTCCCCGGCTCGGTGAACGTCAACGGACCAACACAGTTCTTTTCAACGCTCTCGAATGACCAAGAGTTCTCGCGTTATCGCAACCTGTTAAATCAGGGTGGCTCAACAAAATTTGAAGCAGGTCCTATTATCATCATTCCAATTGATAAATCGGTGTTGTATGTATTGCCATATTACCTGAGCAATAGCAGCAACCCGATTCCTCAACTTAATACGGTGGTGGTAGGTACTTCGGATAACCGAATAGCGACTGGTAGCAACCTAACTGAAGCCTTGACAAAGGTCTTTCAAGTGCAGCCTAATCCAACGACAACTGGCGGCGGCACCACCACTGGTACGCAGCCAACCCCCGGTACAACTATAACACCGGTGGTAACTGCACCTATCGGTACTCCTGCGCAGGGTGTTGCCACGCCAGAACCAGCTTCGGTAGCCGAATACATTCTGTCTAGTCAGGCTCACTTGAAAAAAGCTGATACGGCACGCTTGGGTGGCGACCTTACCACTTACCAAAAGGAACTGAATTTTGCTCAGCAAGATTTGGACAAACTCCAGAAGCTGCTCGGCTTAAGCAAGTAGAATCGGGATAAAATAGTGGCTCTCTTCTCGTTTTGAACGAGTGGGGAGCCTTTTTATTGGGAATTCTGGAAGTTGGGGGCAGGCATTTTCTACTAATTCAAAAACACCATAAAATATTCTCTGAAAAGGCTTGACAATGAGGAGGAGGAGTGGTATATTATCCAAG